>JAJAYX010000856.1 GCA_026785985.1 Rudanella sp.
ACGGGCCATTTCGGGCAGGTTGTTGGAGGGGTTGGCTCCCAACGAGCCAGTACAGAAACAAACCCCATTGCTCTGATTCGGCACTTTTTCGAGCAAATAAGCAAAATCCCCGGCCCGCGAGGCAATGCGCGGCAAGCCAAAAATTGGAAAGGGCGGGTCATCGGGGTGAATAGCCAGCCGGATACCCAGTTCGTCGGCAACGGGCGCAATTTCGGCCAGAAAGTCGGTCAGGTTGGCCCGGAGCACCTCGGCGTTAATAGTGGTGTAGGTGGCCAGTTTGGCCCGCATTCCAGCCAGGGTTTGTTTGGCTTCGCCGGGGATACCGAACATAACGATGTCGGCCAGTTGTTCGCATTCGGTGGAGCTGTATTGCCCGAACCTCCGTTCAGCTTCGGCCACCACAGAAGGGGAATAATCGTCGGCGGCATTCGGGCGTTTCAGTAGATGGATATCAAAAACCGCCAGATCGAACCAGTCGAAATATAAGGCCCTGGCCCCGTCGGGCATGGTGTAGTTCAGGTTCGTGCGCGTCCAGTCGTTCACGGGCATGAAATTGTACGTGACTACCCGCAGGCCGCACCCGGCCAGGTTCCGCAGGCTCTGTTTATAGTCGTCGATGGCCTGCCGGAACGCACCCGACCGGGTTTTGATAGCTTCGGAAACCGTCACGCTTTCCACCACCGTCCAATCTAACCCAGCCGCCCGAATCTCGGCCTGCCGCGCTCGAACAGCGGCCACGGGCCACACCGCCCCGTGTGGAATTTGGTGCAGAGCCGTTACGACTCCCGTTGCGCCCGTTTGCCGCACATCGGCCAGTGTCACCGGGTCGCCCGGTCCGAACCACCGCCAGGTTTGCTGTAGTTGCATTATACGCCGGAGAAAACATTGAAGCCACCATCCACACACACCACCTCACCCGTCACAAACCGCGACGCACCCGACAGCAGCCAAATCAGGGTGCCGGTTAGTTCGTCGGGGTCGCCGAATCGTTTGTAGGGAGTGCTTCGGATCACGGCTTCGCCCCGCGTGGTGTACGAACCGTCGGGGTTGGTGAGCAGGTGCCGGTTTTGGTGGGTAATAAAAAAGCCGGGTGCCAGCGCGTTCATCCTGACCGTGTCGCCGTAGCGGTTGGCCAGTTCGACTGCCATCCAGCGGGTGAAATTATCCACTGCGGCCTTTGCCATTGAATAGCCCAACACCCGCGTAATGGCCGACTGCGAAGCCATCGACGAGATGTTGACGATGCTCCCCCCCTGCCGGGCAATGGCCGGGCCAAAGGTAAAGGTGGGCATCAGCGTACCATACAGGTTCAGATCGAACACTTGTTTGATAGCCTCGATATTCACCGAAAACAAGTCCTGATTGGGCTGAATAACGGCCTCGGCCACGTTGCCCCCGGCGGCATTAACCAGGTTGTCGATCCGGCCATAGTCGGTCAAAATTTTCTCACAGGCCCGGTTCAGATCTTCCTGACTGAGTACATCAGCAACCACAAAATGGGCCTCGTATCCCTTCTTGAGCAGGTTAGCGGCTCTTTCTTCGCCTACGTTGGCGTTGCGACCCAGCAAAATAACGGTGCCACCCGCTTGTCCGATGGCCTCGCAAAAGGCTTCACCCAGCACACCCGTAGCCCCCGTTACCACGGTGACGGTGCCGGTCAGATCAAAGGGATTGGTTTTGGATTTCGGCGCGTCGGCCTGTTGATATTCAGTTACGGTTTCGCCTTCGGGCGAACTGGTTGTAGTCATGCTATTGTCTTGTTTTTGCGTTACCTCATGCCCCTAACAAATCAACAGGCAGGGTTGTCTTGCTCACTCATTCCCCATTCATCCTCTGGGGGAATGAAGCCCACCGACGAGAAAACGAGCGTGGCCTGATCGTTGGGAACACTAAGGCTATAACTCTTTCAAAACCAGTTTCCGCCAGCGAACTTTAATACCGCCCCCATCATGAATTTGCAGCGCGATGGAACCGTTGGCGGCCCCAATTTTCTCGTCGTGCATATCCACCATGCGTTTCCCGTTCAGGAATGTCTGCACATGATCACCTTCTACCCGGATTCGCAGGTCGTTCCATTGTTCGGGTTTCAGGATTGTTTCTTTTTCGGGGGGAATTTGTTCCAGCCACTCGCGCCCATACGACTCATAAATGCCGCCCGTGTCGTGGTCTTTGGGGGCCACTTCCACCTGCCAGCCGCTGATTTTGGTTCCTTCGATACTCGACCGGAAAAACACGCCACTGTTGCCATTGGCTTCCTGTTTGAACTGGAGCGAAAGATCAAAATTTTTGTAGGACTTTTCGGTCGCGAGATAGCCGTATTTTTTGTCGGGGCCACTTTCGCAAATGAGGTTTCCGTCTTCTACATACCATTTTTCGGTGCCATAAACTTTCCAGCCGCTCAGGTCTTTGCCGTTGAACAGACGTAATTTTTTGGTGGGAGCCGCAAAGGCAAACAGAAGCAGGCACAGGGCTAATGGGAAGTAACGAGCCATTGTTATGAGGTTGATGTTTGGCTAGTAAAGAGTGAATTTGGGGGCTTTCTACCCAATTACGGTTGCCTTGTTTGCCTTTTTACGCGCTTGCTTCTCAAGGTTGATGCGCTCCGGGCGTTCTTCCATCGGGATAGTTTCACCCAGCAAATCGCGCAGCACCACCGACGCACACGCGCCCCCAAACGCAGCGGGGAGATACGACATGGTGCCGTAGGCCGAGCGTTTGAAGTTGCTTCCGTCGGTCATCATCAGCGATTCTTTCCGAACCGGCTCCACACTGAACACCGCCTTGATACCTGCTCCCACCGATAGCCGCCGGAGCCGCTTACGAACGTATTGAGCCATGCCGCATTCCCAGGTATCGAACAAATCGGTGACCCGCAACAGAGTCGGATCCAGCTTGCCACCCGCCCCCATCGAACTCACAATGGGCAGTTTACGGACATAAGCAGCTTGCAGCAACATGAGTTTGGGCGTGATGCTGTCGATACAATCCATCACGTAATCATACGGGCCAGCATCGAGCAGGTTTTGCACCATTTCGGGGCGGATGAAATCGGATACCACGCGCAGGTCGAGTTCGGGGCTGATGGCCAGCAAACGCTCGGCCATGAGGTCGGATTTGGGCAGGCCGTGGGTGGTGGAGAGGGCGGGCAATTGGCGGTTTCGGTTGGTAGAGTCCACCACGTCGCCGTCCACAATGGTCAGGTGGCCAACCCCGGCGCGGGCCATAAATTCGGCGGCAAACGAGCCAACACCTCCCAACCCAACAATAAGCACGCGGGCATTGGTCAGGCGGTCGAGGCCGGTTTCGCCAATCAGCAACTGTGTGCGCGACAACCAGGAACGGTCTTGCATGATAGTCAGTACGTTACGGAATACAATTTGGCAAAGGTACAACGTGAATCATAACCACCGCTCCAGCGTCCGCAGGCTCTCCACGTTATGCACCGGCGCGAACCCGTCCAGAAACGGCATGGCCGCCTGCATCCCCGATACGCTCGGCTCAAACGACGGGTTTCCGGCCAACGGATTCAGCCAGACCACTTTTTTGGCTTTGGCCTTGATACGGGCCATGCTGTCGACCAGAATATCCACCTCACCCGTGTCCCAACCGTCGCTCACAATAATCACGAGCGTATGTTTGTCCAGCAGCGACAAATAGTCATCGGCAAAAGTTTGCAGGGAGGCCCCAATGCGGGTACCGCCCCCCCAGCCGGTGGTCGTGTCGGCGAGTTCGCGCAGAGCCTCAGCAAAGGGCCGGTTCTTCAACGCGGGCGTGATTCGGTGTAATTCGGTACTAAAAACAAACGTGTCGATCCGGCGATAGACCGTCTGAAACGCATACATAAACTGAATCAGGAACGTGCTATACAAGTCCATCGACTGGCTCACATCGGCCAGAATAACCACGTTGAGGTGGTTTTTTCGGGGTTTCTTAAATGCAATCTCGATCATTTCGCCCCCACGCCGGAGGTTCTTCCGCAGGGTGCGCGGCAAATCGAACTGCCGGGTCGAGGTGGTTTTCCGATACCGTCGGTTCGCCCGCCGGGCCATCGTCAGCGACAACTCCCGAACGCGCTGCATGACCTCGGCCAGATCGTCGGCGGCCACCATCGCAAAGTCTTTCTGACTCAGATTTTCGACCACGGAGTACGTTCGCAACTCGGTTTCTTTGTTGGGTTTGTTGCCGTAGAGCCACGATTTAAGCTGATTAAAATCGGGGCCAGCCTTCGGTTTCTGTTGTTGTTTCTGGTTGGGATCGTCCTTTATTTTGGAGTCAACGGCCTTCTCCAGTTCTTTCCAGTACTGAGCAAACAACCGGTCGAATGGATCCATGTCCTGCACCCGTCGGCACAAAATAGTGCGCAAGGCCAGCCGGAAGCTGTCGCGGTCGCCTAATTGAATTTGGGCGAGGGCCAGCAGGGCCGTTGCTTCTTCGTCGGGGCCAATGGCCATCCCGTTCTCCCGCAAAAAACGGCAAAACGCAATAATATTATGAGACAGAGTGGTTCGGCGCGTGATCATGCAGGAGTTGGCCATTTATTGGAAAGCCATCAAAGGCTGGTCTATTTGTTAACCACAACCTACGCAAAAAACGGCAACCTAGAGTAATTAGCTCGCTTTTCTGTGTTTTCAACGTATGAAAAACCCTGCTCCTGCCTTCATCCTTATTCTTTCCCTGTTTAGTTGGTCGTTATTGGCCCAACCCGGAAACCCGGCTATTCTCCGTAGCGAGTGGATTTATGAACAGGCTCCATTCCCGGAATGCCATGCCTCCACGCTAGCCGAAACACCACGAAGACTGATTACGGCCTGGTTTGGCGGCACCCACGAACGCAACCCCGATGTGGGTATCTGGCTGAGTAGCCAAACGACAACCGGCTGGTCGACACCCGTGGAAGTGGCAACGGGTGTGCAAGCTGACGGTAAACGGCTACCCTGCTGGAATCCGGTCTTATTTCAGATACCCAAGGGCGATTTGCTGCTATTCTACAAGGTCGGCCCCAGCCCATCGACCTGGTGGGGAATGCTGAAACGGTCGACGGATGGCGGCAAAAACTGGTCGGTGGCCGAGCGATTGCCGGACGGCATTGCGGGACCGGTTAAAAACAAACCCGTACTATTGCCGTCGGGGGTGTTGCTATGTCCCAGCAGTTCGGAAGATAACAACTGGCGGGTGCATTTTGAGCAGACCAGTGACTGGGGTAAAACATGGCAAAAGTCGATCCCAATCAACGATGGCGTTGCCGATGGGGCCATTCAACCCAGTGTTTTGTTTCACGCTGGCGGGCAGTTGCAGGCCCTTTGCCGGAGTCAGAAAAGCGGATCTATTTTGGAAACATGGTCAAAAGATGGGGGTAAAACATGGTCGCCCTTAGCCAAAACCACGCTTCCAAACCCGAACTCCGGCACCGACGCGGTAACGCTGAAAGACGGTCGGCAGGTGCTGGTATACAACCCCACCGGCCCTGATCCGGGGAAGTTTGGCGGCCCCCGCACCCCTCTCGACGTGGCTATTTCGGACGATGGCAAAACCTGGAAAACGCTGGCCCGCCTGGAAAGTGAACCGGGTGAATTCTCGTACCCCGCCGTTATCCAAACCGCCGACGAACTCGTTCATATCACCTACACCTGGAAACGCCAGCGGATCCGGCACGTGGTGATCGACCCGACGAAGCGTTAATCGGCTCCTCCAATCAGGGGCAGCGTAACCACAAACTGCCCATCCGAACGGCTCGAACAAGTCGTACCTTTGCGGCATGAAACCATCACTCGTAAAAGGAACGCGCGATTTTGGGCCGGAGCAGATGAGCAAACGGCTGTTTATATTCGATACCATCCGGGCCACCTTCAAGCGGTTCGGCTTTTTACCGCTCGAAACGCCCTCGATGGAGAACCTCACCACCCTCACCGGAAAATACGGCGACGAGGGCGACCAACTCCTCTTTAAAATCCTGAATTCAGGCGACTTTGCGTCGGCCTTAACACCTGAAATTATAACAACTGGCGCCAAAGCTATGCTGCCCAAAATTGCCGAAAAGGGCCTGCGCTATGACCTCACGGTGCCCTTTGCCCGCTATGTGGTCATGAACCGGCACGCGCTTACTCTCCCCTTCAAACGCTATCAGATGCAACCCGTTTGGCGGGCCGACCGACCCCAGAGAGGCCGCTACCGGGAGTTTTACCAGTGCGATGCCGACGTTGTCGGAACGGATTCGCTGCTGTGTGAAGCCGAAATTGTGCTGATGGTGCATGAGGTGATGCGGAATCTGGGCATAGAAAACTTCGTACTGAAAATGAACAACCGTAAAATCCTGACGGGTATTTCGGAACATATTGGTGCATCGGGTATGGAAGGTGCATTAGCGGTTGCGATTGACAAATTAGATAAAATTGGCCCCGAAAAAGTCCTCACCGAACTCAGCGAACGCGGTTTTTCCGATGTGTCAATAACAGCGTTGGCTCCCATGCTCACGATGCAGGGAACAATCGGCGACGTACTGGCCAAACTCAAAAGCTGGCTCTCGACCTCCGAAATAGCCCAACGCGGCATTGCCGAACTGGAAGAAACGCTTCAGTTGGTAAGTCAGTACGGTATAGAAGCCCAGCAGGTTGAACTCGACGTGACCCTGGCGCGGGGCCTGTCCTATTATACCGGGGCCATTTTTG
>JAJAYX010000857.1 GCA_026785985.1 Rudanella sp.
GGCCTGAACACCAAGATTGGGGCCGAAGGCAACGGCATCAGTCAGGGCCAAAAACAGCGAATTCTGATTGCGAGGGCGGTGTATAAGAACCCGGCCTACCTGTTTTTCGATGAAGCCACCAACGCCTTAGATGCCAAAAACGAGCAGGTTGCTGCTGCTGGCGGCTACCTGGTTTATTCGATACCCCGATGTGGTGCGGGGCCAAATCGTAATTACCACCGAACGCCCACCCGTCCGCATTTACAGCCGGGCAACGGGGCGGTTGGTGAATCTGCTGGTGTCGGACACGGCAATGGTGCAACCGGGGCAGGCATTGGCCGAGATCGAAAATACCACGCATTTAGAAAACCTCCCGCTGGTGCGGTCGCTGAGTCGGCAGGTGTTGAACGGGTTACGGCATCAGGCACCCGCCATTCAATGGCCCAACCCCGCCCTGACCTTCGGCGATTTGCAGCTGGAAGTGAACAACCTCATCAAGCAATACACCGAATACCGGCGACTACTGACCGACCCATTTCAGAAAAAGCAACTTGACTTATTGGATCGGCAGATTGCCGATTATCGGCGGTTGGTTGTCGTGAACGAGGCACAGGCGGGGATCAACGGGCAGGAGTTCGCCAATGTGGAGCAGAAGTACCTGGCCGACAAGGGCTTGTATGCCGACAAGGTGTATGGTCGGCTGGAGTTTCTGAAAGAGGAGAATGCCTATTTGAGCAAAAAGAAGGAGAACGAAACCTATCGCCGAACAGCCATCGAGAACAGCCTGACCTTGTCGGAGCGCGAAAAGCAACGGCAAACCCTGCAACACGGTTGGCAGGAAAAGCGGCTCACGCTCGAAACGGGCATCCGGCAATCCGTCAGCACCATTGAGAATGTGCTGCAAACATGGCAACAGAATTATGTGTTGAAAGCCCCCGTTGCCGGGCGTTTGACCTACCTGAAAACCCTGCACCAAAACGATTTTGTGCGGGTCAGCGATACGCTGTTTGCCGTGGTTTCGGCGGGGCAGCCGTTGTTGGGACAGGTCACGATTGGGACACTCGGTTTAGGTAAAATCCGGGTTGGGCAACGGGTCATTATCCGGCTGGATGATTATCCGTATCAGGAGTTTGGCACCCTCCACGGGGTGGTGCGGCAGTTGGCTCCGTCGAACAGTCGGCAGCAATACCGGGTGTTGGTGAGCTTGCCCAACGGTCTGCAAACGGCCCCCAATGAGCCACCCCTCCCCTTCCGCCCCGGACTGACGGGATCGGTGGAGGTGGTGACGGATGAGTTGCGCTTACTGGAACGGGCATTCTATGGATTGCGGAAACTGGTGCATTGACTTGAAATTTAACTTTTTTTATCTCCCCATTCATGCAACTAATACCCTAATTGCATCCTCATTGTGGTAACTCTTTCTGTTTAACTATTTTTTTCGTTTGATTGTGTCTTTTTGAATACTATCCATTACTTTTAGTTCGTTCTATCGCCATCAACCTTTACTCGTATCCGCATGAAATACCTTTTCCTCACGGGCCTATTGTGCCTGTTGGTCACGGGTTTGTTCGCCCAAACTACACCCGCCCGCTTCACGCTGAAGGGGCAAGCCATTGACACCTCGGCGGCAGCCCTCAACGGAGCCACCGTAATGCTTCTCACGCCCAAAGATTCGGCCTTAGTCAACTTCACCCGAACATCGCCGACCGGTGATTTTGTGTTCAAAAACCTCAAACGGGGGCCGTATCTGCTTAAGATTTCGTTCGTCGGTTCCATTCCTTACAACAAAGTGATTGCTCCACCCGATGGTGAGACACTGGATTTAGGTCAACTGAAACTGAAGCCGATCAGTAAAGAATTGATGGAAGTGGTGGTGAGAACAGCCCGCGCTCCGCTCAATATCAAAGGTGATACCATCGAGTACAACGCGGCTTCGTTTAAGGTGCCACCCGGCTCCACCGTGGAGGAACTGTTGCGGAAACTGCCGGGGGTGCAAATTGACCAGGAAGGGAATATCCGCGCTCAGGGGCAGGAGGTGAAAAAGGTAACGGTGGATGGCAAAAGTTTCTTTGGGAACGACCCGAAAATGGCCACCAAAAACCTGCCCGCTGAGGCTATTTCCAAAATTCAGGTGTTCACCGATAAGTCGGAGCAGGCTAAGGTGACGGGGGTTGACGATGGCAAAAAGGAAAAGACTGTAAACCTCGAACTGAAAGAGAGTTTCAAGAACGGCGGTTTTGGGAAAATGACCGCCGGAGGTGGCTCCGACATCGTGCCGAATCGCACCAATCGTGCCCGTGGCGAGATAAAAGGGAACTATAATAAATTTGATAAGAAGCAACAGTTTTCGGTGATTGGCCTGGCCAACAACACCAATCAAACGGGCTTATCTTGGAATGATTACCAGGATTTTCGGGGCAGCAACTCCTTCAACTGGAACGACGAAGCCGATTTTGGATTTGGGGGGGGTATGCGGTTTGTTTCGTTCGGGGGTGAAGACGACAATCAGAGTCTGACCGTTCCGGTAAATGGGGGCCGGGGACGTGGGTTCTCCGACAATCAGGCGGGGGGAGCCAACTATAATTACGACACCAAAAAGACCAAACTCAGCAGCAATTATTACTACAGCCGGACGGGGCTTTCGCTGGATGCGCTCCGAAATCGGGAGAATTTTTTGCCGGGCGACGTGTCCTTTCTGAACGTCGATTCGAGCGGGCAGGTGAACACCAACGTGAACCACCGGGGCAGTGTGCGGTTCGAGAAGCAAATAGACTCGTTGAATACGCTGGTTTTTCTGAACAATACCCGCTACGGCACCAACAACTCACGCCTACAGGCCGAGCAAAACCTGTTTCGTAACCGCGAAACGCTGACCACCCGCAACCTCCGTAATAACCTCACCACAGGGCAATCGCTGGGGATGGCGAACACGCTGTTGTTTCGGGACAAATTCAAAAAGAAGGGGCGCAATTTTGCGGCTTCGGCCACGGTGCTGATTAACAACGCCGACAGCGAACTGGATTTGAACACGGCAACCACATTTTTCAGTGCAGCAAACCCCACCGGCCGTACTGTAGATGTCAGGCAGGATCAGCAAACCAACTCAGTTCGTAATGAATACAAAGCCAGTTTGCTCTATACGGAGCCGTTCAAAAAGAAATATTTCTGGGAGAGTTTCTACAATTTCAGCCTTCAGCGCGACGAGGTAGACCGCGATGTGTTCGACAAGCTGCGTGACGGGCCATCGGGCCAAATGCTCCGGCTGGACTCGTTGAGCCGCTTTTACCAGAACAATTACCTGTATAATCGGCTTGGCACCAGCATCCGCTATAATCACAAAGGGCTGAACCTAACGGTGGGTGCGGCTGTGCAGCGGTTCGATCTTGACGGAGAATACGCCACCGATCAGTTGTCGCCCGTGCAACAGCGAATCAACCGCACGTTTATGAACGTGGTGCCAACCTTATCGCTGAACTACGATCTGAAAAATAACCGGTATCTGAATTTCAACTACGTGGTAAACGTGCAAATGCCTACCCCTCAGCAACTACAGCCTATTATCGACAACTCTAACCCGTTGTTTATCAGCGTGGGCAACCCAAATTTGCTGCCTACCCTGACGCACAATGTGTATGGCGGGTACAGTTACTACAATCCGGCCAGTTTTATGAATTTCTGGGGCAATCTGAACTACAATTACAACATCAACCAGATTGTGTATAACCAGGTGGTTGACCCGGTAACGCTGATTACCACCACCACCCCGGCCAACATTTCGGGCGGTTTCAACGTGGGAACGTATGGCAATTTCAGTTTCCCGCTAAAAAAGACCAAGTCGAACATGAGCCTCGGCCTGAATATCAACTACAGCGAGAATCCGATCTTTATCAACGCGGCTCAGAACACGAGTAAGAACCAGAACTACTCGTTTCGGGCCGGTTTCGACCTTACCCCGGTGGATTGGTTTACGCTCTACACTAATGCGAGTTGGGGGATTCAGGACGTTAGCTATTCGGTGAACAAGACGCAGGATCAGACGATTTACAACCACAGCTATTCGGGGGAGATGAACATTAAACTGCCCAAAGGTTTCTACATCAACAGTAACCTGAACTACCGGGTGTATGTGAACAACCGCTTCGGGTTTAACCAGCACGTCCCGATTCTGAAC
>JAJAYX010000858.1 GCA_026785985.1 Rudanella sp.
AGGTAATACCGGGCAAAACGGCCCCGTTCAACAGCCACCGAAACGTTGCATTCGGTTCGCTGGCATTAGCAACCAGTTGCGTAACGGTATTCTGGCAATCGGTTCCCGACGAAATACCGCTTGTTAGCGAAACACTGGAAGCAATGACCGTGATGGTGAGTGGGTCCGACAATGCGAACGGGGGGCAGGATGTTGCTTTTTCTACAGACACCGTGTAGGTTCCTTCCTGCTCAACCAAAAGGGTTGAACTGGTGGCTCCGGCAATGGTTTTCCCGTTGAGTTGCCATTGTAGTTTCCCGTCAGGAATATCGCCGAGGACGTTTAACTGGGCTATTTTGCCGGGACAAAATGTGTTGCTGGTTGGAACCGAAGGCCTACTCACCTCGGTCAGAATCAACTTCGGTTGCGGATTTGGCGGGCATTCTTTCACAATTACCTGCAATTCCCGCCGAATTTCCGACAGTCGCGTAGAGCCGTTGTATGTTTCCGCTTTCACCACGTAGGCAAAGGTGCCGGGGCGGGTTGGCGTGCCGGTAATCGTGCCGGTGTTGGGGTCAATCTGCAAGCCATTGCCCGGCCCGGCAAAGTTGTTGTCGGAATACCCCGGATTAAAGGTCACATCACGAAAAGCGGGGGTACTCTGGGTTGTCCTCGGCGACGCTAACGAATACTGGGTGCGTGTTACATTAGCGGACTGAATAGTGGCATTGGCTACCCGAATAATACCACCGGCATTTCGTGCATCGAAATAATCAATGGTTAAGGGTTTACCCGTACAAGCCTCCACTTTCGATACCAGGTTGAAAACCGTTCCGAACATGCTGCCCGTATTGTTGACGTTGAATCGCTGACGGGCAGACAACTCCATATAACCAATCACTGTATCATCAGGTCCAGCTACATTATCGGCTGTTTCACGGCAGCAAACCCCTTCCGAAACCAGATAGTATCCGCCGGGATCATTGTAAATGGCTGGGTCAAAATTAAAGGGAACTGGATCACCAGAGGGCGTAACCAGAAAATAGAGAACGTCGTATAATTGGGTAGACTCAATGCCACAGGCGGCATCGAGCGAAAGCAGATTTCGCTCTAGTTTCGAGATTCGCTGTAGGTTCAGCGTTGCCATCAAACGGTCGTTACTCTTTTGATAAATGGTAACCCGTACTTGTTGAGGAAATTTTGCCAGATCAGATTTGTAAGTCAAAAAGCCCAATCGCAAAAAAGGATTTTGGAAATTGACCACCGAGGCATCGCCGTTAAAATCCTCCAGATATACGCCCCTGATCCTTGCCCGTCCGGTTGGCTGGCAGTCATTTACGTCAATGGAAACGGGCAAAGATGTTATCGTACATTTGTTGGGGCCATTAACGGTGATGGTATAAAAACCGGTAGCACTGGCCAGATACGTAGCCGAGGTGCCATTGGCCACGTGTTGTCCATTCAGTTTCCATTGATAGGTTAGGCCCGGCTGATCGCCAACAAGGTTTAGTTGTACCTGCTCTCCCTGGCAAAAACTGTTGTAAGCCAATTCGGTGGGCAGGTTCACCTGCGAAATCCGAATGCTTACCGCAGCCGGGCATTGAGCCAACCCAACCGATTGCCCCAGCCAACTTATCAATAAAAACACAGACCCGTAAAATCTCGCCATACCAAGAGACAAACGAAAAAGTTGGTTCTAAATGTATAGGCAATATAGGCTATTTACTGGTTGCGTGAACCGCCAATTACTTGAAATAAAACCCGCTCGGTGCAATCTCAACCTTTACAGAATCAATAATCCGGGTAGTAGAGGGATCATAACGAAGCACATAACCTGCCTGTTTGTAGGAGGGAGTTACGCCTGCATAGACAGTACCATTTGTGGGGTCGATGCCAAGACCGGAGAAAAACCGCTTACTAAATGGAGACGCTAAGGAGATGACTCCGGCACGGGTGGAGAAACTATACACCTCGCCCTTTTGCTTATAGCCGTCTGCCGCATCGTAATAAAAATGAGTAAAAAACAGATTCTGACGATCCTTCCCGAAGGTAATAACGCCCACATAGCGGTCGTTGGGAGAATTGATTTTCAGACGGCTGCCAATGGCTTTTGTCTGTGCATTCATCTGGATCATCTCTTTGTTTGAATACACCCATAGTTGTCCGGCCGCATCTAAACCAATGGGGCGGGAGTTGATGCCGAGATCGAATTTTGATTTCAGCTCATCGGTGTTTACATCAACCACCGCGAGTGCTTTCTCGCCCCCCTCGTTACCAACAATAACTTCGGAGCCGCTCACGACCATGTATTCGGCCCCTTTTGTGACCGTAATTTTTTTGATAACCTTCCGGCTTGCCATATCAACCACAGCAATGTAGCCGGGGTTGGGGTAGAAGTTGTTGAAATCGCCGGTAGCCCCCCAACAGGAGATATAGGCTTTGTTCGGGCCAACCTGCACCACATGGCGTGGGTTCTCAATGTCGGGCGCGGCCAGCGTACCCAACGATTTGAAGGTGTTAATTTCCACAATTTCAACCTTATCCAGCCCGGCAGTGCTATTGTCCACTAAAATCACCCCTTTCCCGTCGATTTCGGTATAATCCTGAACTCCCCCCGTCAGCGGGCGAGTGTTGACGGCTTTAAAAATGTCCATGCTAGCCGATAAGCCTCTATTTTGTATAAAGGACAGTGTTCCATTATTATCCGTGAAATTCCCCGAATTCAACACCACCACCCCCGACGCATAGGGTTCTGGTTCTGGGTCAGGGGCATTACAGGAAAGGATAAAGCATGAAAGCGTGAGTGAAAGAATAAATGACTGGTTCTTGTTCATGATTGTATTCATCATGCTTTATTTATTAAACATTATTTACTGCTCATTTTTCTATCACCACACTTAGTGCGTAGTTACGTCCCGGCATGGCATTTTGTTTCACGTTCAGCACCAGCGCGTCAAACAGGTTGTTTACCTGTCCCTGCACCTGCATCCGCACCGCCCCCACCCGAATCGGCACCTGCGCAACAACATTCGTCAGCACAATTCCCGGCAACGCTTTGCTATTGTCGAACGTACTGAACCGGCGCGACTGAACCACCGATTGAACTGTCAGCCGAACCTTTCGCTGTTCGGCATAAGCCGAGAGGGAGCCATTATGAACGGGGACATAGGGCAACTGTTTCCCGACAACGTCCCGTGCATATACATCATAAGCCCGTTGCTGCGACGAGCGTGTGAGGGCATAACTCACCCTCCCTCCTACCCGCCAGCGATCTTTTGAATAAGCTACCGTCGTAGCCGCTTCAAGACCACGCGCTAACACCTGTTGCAGGTTCTCAACCCGGTAGTTCCGATCGGGATTCCAGTATGTCCAATCATCGATGCGGTTTCGATAGGCGGTAAGATCGGCAGTAAGCAGTACGTTTGCGGTGGATTGAACCCGCCCGGCAAGCCCCATTTCGGCGTTCAGACCCCGTTCGGGACGAAGGTTGGGATTGCCGAGGGCCTCCCAATAGCGTTCGTTCAGGGTTGGAACCCGGTAGCTACGCCCCACCGAAGCGCGGGCTGTCAACCCACCCCTTTCATGTTGAAAAAATTTATAATCAAATCCCAGTGAAGGAGTTATGGGGGGATTAAACCGGGTTACGAACGCCTGCCGCACATTGGCAGAAACCGTTAGCCGGGTGGTTTGATACCGAAACAGGGCATAGAGATCGGAGCGGTTTTCGGTAATGAGTTGGCCGCCATAACCATCCACTCGCGTCCGGTAATGAACGCCCTCCCCCCCTACCCTGATTTGCCATGCACCGGATGTGAACTCGCGTTCGAGCCGGGTCAGGAATCGATCGGTAAGGGAATAACTCGGTTTTGAAAAGTCGGCTTTAGCATAATCCAGCACATCGCGGAGCCAGCCAACCCGCGCTGTCCAGCGGTCGCCCTCAAACGATTGCAGAATTCTGTAGCCCTGTGTACGGGTGCGTTCGCGGCCCAGCGCATCGTCGGGTGCCACCGTCACGGCATTATCCGTAAACCAGGCATTGAGCGACCATTGACCGTTGCGCTGGTTTCGCCAGAAAAAATCCTGCATCATCCCCCGCTGATAGGAAGCCGACGGCTCCACATAATAATAACTCCGTTCGCGATAAGGATACTGATTGTTGAACTGATTGCCATACGCAACCGTCTTCCCGGCCAATTGCCCCCGCGCAGTAGTAATACCCGAATACCGCGCCGATACCTGAGCCTGATGATTCCCGAAACTGCTCAATTGATACCCCACCGAGGCATTAATACTGGTTTGGTTTTCGCCAGATCGACCATAATCAGGTAATGTTCGGAGGAGCAGACTTCCACCTACGGCATCGGAACCAACCACGCTTGCCGCCGAACCATACTGCACCGATACCTGATCGAACCCCACAAC
>JAJAYX010000859.1 GCA_026785985.1 Rudanella sp.
GAATCAGGTCATCATAATACAGCAAATCAATGTCGACCAGGCGGGAACCCCACCGCTCAAGCCGAACCCGACCGAGTGCCAGTTCAATAGTTTGGGTTTGGTTTAAGACCTCGTCGGACGGGAGCGTTGTCTGAAATTCCAGTACCTGATTCAGATACGTCGGTTGATCGATCACGCCCCAGGGGGCTGTTTCGTATAGCTTCGACTCGCTCACGAAACGGCCAGCAGATTCCCTCAACAGGGTTTTGGCCCGGTCGAGCGTCTCGAATCGGTTGCCAAGGTTAGCGCCGAGCAGCAGGAACAGCCGCATAGTTGGTGTTTTGAGTCAGCAAAGCGAATCCGGCCAGCACCATGGCAATAGCCACCCCGATCCAGGCAAACAGCGGCACGTAGGGAACGCCCTTTTGTGCCATGGCAATGGCGGCATAAGCCCAGGCAAATACGAGGATGTAGGCCGCACTCCGGTAGCGATTGAACAGAAAGATACCCACCATAAAAGCGATAATCAAAACGGCCACCGCCCAACCGTTTTCGGGCAACATACTGAGGTCAAATTCAGTGGCCTTAAAGAACACGGTCACGTTCAAAACCGTAGCGACGGTGAGCCAACCGAAGTAAATGGAAAACGGCACCCGTGCCAGCCAGGTTTCTCGTTTCCTGACCATTTCTCGACCAACCCGCAACCGATCCATCACCAGCAACAGGCTCACGAACATGACCAGGATTACCACCAACGCCAGCCCGATTTGTTGGATGTTAAAAATTGGACTCCAGATGGCATTGCAAAAAACGTTCAAAATCACCCACGGCCCTGCCGCCCGAAACCGGGGATTCTCGCGTTGCGAGGGCAATGCCTGATAAACGGCGAAGACCAGCAAGCCCAGAAAAATAACGCCCCAAATGGCAAAGGCGTAACCGGCCGGGGTAATCAGCGTCTGATATTTCCGCGAAACGTCGGCGTTGGTTGTCTGGGCAAACGCCCGGACATTGGAAAGGTAGTTCATCACGATCATACTAATGATCGAGAACACAATGAGAACCTGGCGAAAACGGTCTGACATAGGAGTAGGGTTTTGTAGTGTATGGTTTATGGTTTACAGAGAGGCTGAAACTCATTTAAGTTCGCGTTAACCCAACCATAAACCATAAATTCCGATGGGGAACCGCATAAACTTAGTTAATATTCCAGAATCTTAAACTCAGTTCGGCGATTGCGCTGATGTTCTTCTTCGGTTTTGGCGTTTTTCACGATCAATACCGTTTCGCCATAGCCTTTGGCTGTCATTCGGGTTTGGTCGATGCCTTTGGAAACAATATAATCAACGGCAGACCGGGCGCGGTTCTGCGACAGGCGAATGTTATACGCATCGGCTGCCCGCACGTCGGTGTGTGAACCAAGTTCGATTCGGAGGGTTGAGTTGTCTTTCAAAATCGTTACCAACTTGTCGAGTTCAGAAGCGGCATCAGAGCGGATGTTATACTTGTCGAGGTCGTAGTAGATATTCTCCAGCACGAACGTCTTGTTCAGTTCGACTTTGTCTAAAAGCAGAGCTACACTGAAGGTCGTGTCGGTTTCGGCTTTCTTCAAAAATACCTGCGGAATACTACGCCCCTGCATCGTAAATGGCTCACGACGAGTCAGGTAGCCCCGGCGTTCGGCCACTATTGAGTACTCTTTACCTTCCTGCAACGGGTATTTTCCAAATGTACCCGGCTGCCCCGTTACTACTTCGGCCACGGTTTCGCCATTGCCTTCTTCCACAATCCGCACCTTGGCTGAGTCGAGCGGTGCTGGTGCCTGATCATTGGTTGACACCGTACCCGCTAAGAAATAGCGCACCGTTTTAGGCGCATTCGGATTGTTTGGGTTATTCGGATTGTTCGGATCGTTGGGGTCTTTCTGAGCCACCGGCGTGTCGGGCGAGGCTGTCGATCCGAAATAATACAGATCGTCGTCGCCTTTGCCCCCCGCCCGGTTTGACGCCAGAAAACCCTTGTCGGTGTCTATCAAAACATAGCCAAAGTCATCGGCGGGCGAGTTCACGGGTTGGCCCATATTCTCCACCCGAATAACGCCCTGCGAGCGGGTCGCCACAAACACGTCCAGTTTCCCCAAACCGGGGTGCCCATCCGACGAGAAATACAATTTACCATCGGAAGCCACAAACGGGAACATCTCATTGCCCGGCGTGTTAATGTCGCGGCCCATGTTCACGGGGCGCGAGAACCGGCCCGATGCATCCATATTGGTACGGTAGAGGTCAATACCACCGACGCTGTTGGCCCGGTTTGAGGCAAAATAAAGCGTTTTGCCATCCGCCGAAAACGCGGGTGATCCGTCCCAGGCAGTCGAGTCGCTAATAGGCAGTCGTTGGGGTTCGCTCCACACATCGCCGGTTAAACGACTGATATACAGGTCAACATCGAGACCGCCCTTGCGTTTACCGTTGTTACCCCGCGCAAAAATCATGGCTTTGCCATCCTTCGTAAACGCGGGGGTTCCTTCGTTCACGTCGTTCTGCAACACGTTTGCGCTGAAGGTTTGTGCCGTATTGCCCGTTTCGTCGGGGTTCTGGTTGAGCTTCACTTTATACAACCCCAGCATTGGCAAACCATTATTTTTGTAAACCATGTCTTTGCGGGAAGCCGTAAAAATCAACTCCTCGCCCCGCACCACCGGCGCGAACTCCGAGCCGGGCGTGTTCACGTTACTCATGTTTTTCAACACAAGTTCGGTTTTTTTTGCGGCAAGGGCATCCACGGCCCGGAGGGTTCCGAGTTCGCGTTGTGCCTTGTCGAGGTTGGTTTTGTTGGTTGGCTTGCTGTCGAGGTATTGCTGCAATTGCGTCAGCGCGTCGGCATATTTGCCTTCGGCTTTCAGCGCGTAGGCATAGTTCAGGCGGGCATCCGGCTCAATGGTTCCCGCGTCGAGTGCTTTCTGATAAAACGGTGCGGCTTCGGCAAAGCGGTTCGAGAGCCGATACGATTCCGCCGTATAGTAGTTGAGTCGCTTGGGGTCGATATCGCCCTTGGCCGCTTTATCAAACTGAGTCAGGGCAAGGTTATATTCCCCTACGTCGTAGTGACGAACTCCTTTTTTGTACGCCACCATTGCCGAGTTGCAGCCCGAAAGTCCGGTTGCCAACGCCAGCATCACCAGCAGCGAACGGTAAGTACTGATTTTCATTTTAAAGAGCGAAAGAGTGAAAATGCGAAAGAGCGTTGGCCCATCCTAATGACGATAATACCTGTGGAAAGGTAAACAAAATTAGAGGGGCGCGGTTCTCAATGCCTTATTTAAACGAAAAAAAGGGGGGTGATATTGGATGGGGAGTGGCCCAACATCCCAATACCAACATCCAGCGTCTTATTCCTCAATCATCCGATTCAGGGCTTCCTCCACTGTGTCAGCAACGATCAGAATATCGCGGTTTTGCTGTTTTAGGAAACCATCGGCCACCATCCGGTCAAGCTGTTGAAGCATGAGGTCATAATAGCCGTTGGTGTTGATAATAGCCACCGGGCCATCGTACAATTTAAGTTGCCGCCAGGCCAGAATCTCGAACAATTCATCGAGTGTGCCGTAGCCACCGGCTAAAGCAATCACTCCTTTTGCCTGCATCACCATTTTGAACTTACGCTCGTGCATGGTTTCCACAAAATGCAGTTCGGTGAGGGTTCGGTGAGCCACTTCCAGTTCTGCTAAGAAGTTGGGAATCACGCCCGTTACTTCGCCCCCATATTCCATAACGGTGTCGGCAACGTTTCCCATCAGACCAAAACCGCCCCCGCCGTAAATCAGGCGGATGTTTCGTTCGGCCATTGCCCGGCCCAGTTCTTTGGCGACTTCGGCATAAATTGGATTGGTTCCGGGGCTGGAACCACAGTAAACAACGAGGCTTTGCATGATTGATGATGATGAATCAATGTCGTTTAGTTAAGGTGTTATAGTTTTTATAACTCATTGGTTATGAGAGAACTATAAAAGTCAAAAAGGCCCGCACAAGACACAATTTTGCTTAACTAAACGACATTGAATGATGAATGCGTAATGGTGATTGGCGAATGGTGAAGGGGGTCAGACATCTGGGAGATTTACAGACATCCTTCACTATTCACCATTAGTAAGCCCTCCAAACGTTCCTGAACTCATGAGCAGCATCACCCCGACCTGCTCACGTTGCCCATCCAGAAATGTTTTTAGGTCAGCCGTTTCGGTGAAAACGTGCAGGTCGGGGTGGTCAAAAGCGGCTTTCACATCGGCCACCGAAATGGGGGCGAGCCGTTTGATGGCCAGCGTGTGTTCGTTGAAATAGACCACGGCACTATCAGCCGTTTTCAGTGTATGTCTATACTGCCCCAGAAAGTCTTTGTTTAAACTACTGAACGTATGGAGTTCAACAGCGGCCAAAAGTTTTCGGTCGGGGAACTGGGCTTTCACAGCTTCGGTGGTGGCTTCGACTTTGGACGGCGCGTGGGCAAAATCCCGGTAAACAACCAACTCCGGCGTTTCTGACAGCTTTTCAAGCCGTTTCGATTCACCTTTAAATGAGCCAATGGCCTCGTAAAACATAGCTTCTGTAACCCCAAGTCGGTCGCAAACGGCCATTGCACCAGCAATGTTTTTCATATTATGTTCGCCAAATATCAGTACCGGTATTTCGCTACCGTCTTTAGCAAGCAATACTGTTTTACCGGCGCGAATCTGGTGCGGATGGATACCGTAAGGCACCTTCGCCACGTCGGGGCGATCTTTCTGGCCCACTACATCGAGTATATCGTCGGTTTCGTCGAAGATCAGTATGCCTCCTCTGGGCATGGCATCGGCCAGCATCTCAAACTGATCAACATACAAATCCCAGGTCGGATAAATGTTGACGTGGTCCCAGGCCATACCGCTGATGAGCGCAATATGGGGCTGATAATGAATGAATTTGGGTTGTGGGTCAATGGGCGACGATGCATACTCATCACCCTCGATCACGATTACCGGCGCTTCGGGGGTCAGCCTCACCATTGTCTCGAACCCGTCTACCTGCGCGCCCACCAGATAGTCGAACACGCGCTTGTGGAACCGAAGCACGTGCATAATCATGGACGTGATGGTTGTTTTGCCGTGGCTCCCGGCAATCACCACCCGGTGTTTCTGACTGCTTTGCTGATATACGTATTCGGGATACGAGTAAATGGTCAGGCCAAGTTCCTGCGCCCGCGCCAGTTCGGGGTTGTCTTTGCGGGCGTGCATGCCCAGAATAACGCACGACAGCCTCGTGTGGATTCGCTCCGGGAACCAGCCCATTTCCAGTGGCAACAGACCGTGTTGAGCCAGCCGCGTTCGCGAGGGCTCGTAGATTTCGTCGTCGGAGCCGGTAATGGTATGGCCTTGCTGCTGGAGGGCAAGAGCCAGATTGTGCATGGCACTGCCACCAATCGAAATGAAGTGAATAGTATGGAGCGTCATGCGCTGATGATTACGTTTTGAAGTTGGCGCAAAAGTAGGGGTTGTTTCAGGTTAATTTGCCTATATTTAACCTAAAACACTGTTTATACGCTTATGCCATCGCTATTGATAACTCCCAAGGACCAAACAGAATTGGATTGGCTAACCGACTTGCTAACCCGCTTGAACATTGATATGACGGTTCTAAAGGAACAGGATGGCAAAGAACTGCCAAAAAAGCCCAACCGTATTCAGTCTTTGCGCGGAAGTATTAAAGGTCCGGCGGCTGACAGCCTGAACGAACACCTCAAAATAATCCGAAGCGAGTGGTGAAACGGTATCTAATCGACAGTTCGGCGGTCAGCAAATACCTTGAAGAACGTTTCCCAGAGACGGGTTTGCAGTTCATGGATGATCTGTTCGGTCAGGAGAGCCTCATTTCTGTCATCACTCAAATTGAACTGTTGAGTTGGAACCCTGCTGACAGAGATTTGGAAAATAAGGTCGCCACTTTTGTGGAAGACTCTGTGGTGCCTGAGTTGTCCGAGGAAATTGTTTTGGAAACAATTCGCCTTCGACGCAAGCACAAAATCAAAACACCCGATGCCATTATCGCGGCAACGGCTCTTGTCTATGGCCGCACTGTTGTGACTGATAACGAGCGGGATTTTGACAATATTAAAGGACCGAAGTGGATAAATCCGACTCGTTTGTAATTGAGTTGCTTTAAATATGACAGAGAACACATCCACCGCACTTATAAAATCCCAAACAATTTCCCCAGCTTTAGCGCGGGTAAGCGGGCAGTTGGCCGTGACGGAGCGACTGTTAGAGAAGCCTGTGGAACCTATTTTGATTCCGTATCGAAAAGGGGGTAAGTGGGGTTTTTGTGATGTTAAGGGAAATATAAAAATTCCGTGTGTTTATGCTGAAGTTGGTTTTTTTGAAA
>JAJAYX010000860.1 GCA_026785985.1 Rudanella sp.
CCCGTGTACTGAGCGGCACTGGTCAGATCAGGAATAACGGTTGGCTGCGAAAAACCCTGATTGAAGGTATAAGACAATTGTGGTTTGCCCGTTTTACCGCGTTTGGTCGTAATCAGGATAACCCCGTTTGCTGCCCGCGACCCATAAATAGCCGCAGCGGCATCTTTCAGTACAGAAATACTCTCGATGTCAGCCGGGTTGATGCGGTCTAAACCACCCTCACGACCGGGAATTCCGTCGATAACGATTAGGGCGGCTGTGTTGTTGAGGGTGTTAGAACCCCGAATACGGATGTTCGAGCCATCAGCACCCGGTTCACCACTTCGGTTCACGGCAAACACACCCGGAAGCCGCCCCGCAATGGAGTTTGACAGGTTCACCGCCGGTGATTTCACCAGATCACTTCCTTTCACCGAGGCCACCGAACCCGTTATGGTTTCTTTGCGTTGGGTTCCATAACCCACCACAATCACTTCATTCAGCGATTTGGTATCGGTAGCCAGGGTGATGTTAACTGTCGATCTGCCGTTCATCGCGACTTCCTGAGTAACGTAGCCGATATAAGAAAATACTAACGAACCTTTTGAGTTGGTAGCATTAACGGAGTAAGCACCTTGTGCATCCGACACGGAGCCCGTAGACGTTCCCTTCACCACAACGCTTACACCGGGAAGTCCAAGACCTTCTTCGTCGAGAACCTTACCAGATACTTTGGATTGGGCCATTACGCCCACAGCACAAAACAGCCATAGGAACAAACTGAATAACAAGACTTTGCCGTTCAGTTGATTCGTAGTGAGGGTATCCTCTCTTGCCCGGACGCTCACTCCTTTAGTAGAATGTGTTTGCATACACTGATAGGTTTTTAAGTTAAACAATCGTCAAAGACATTACTCAAAACTGTTCTACTTTGGCAAGTTCAGTTTTTGAACTATTCTGGCAAATTTTGTTAAAATAAAATTAGAATTAGTTAATCTATTCCTATTAGCACGAAGATTTGTACTTCCATTTCTTTTGCTACAAAAAAAGCGTTACTCGCTTTTGTCAAGAGCAAATAACGCCTGAAATTGAATCTATTTTTAGTTACGCCAGCCCCTTATCTCGCATCTTGCTGAAATCCCGGTATCGCCGGACGGTCGAAATCCCAAAGCCGAGGGCCACAATCAGGGTGCCAATCCACAGCAGGTTGATGAGCGGTTTCTCAAACGCTTTCATCACAATATAGTCGCGTTGGGTGGTGTTCACGGCAAAGGTGAAGTTGCCCGTGCGCGGGTCAATTTCGTTGAGTTGAATCCGAACACCCAACTCGTCGCTTACATAAGGCGGGCGGGCCACCAGTTTGTCTTTGATAATAAACGAGGGAGTCAGCACATACTCTCCGTTTTTGTCGAGCACCCGCACCTGCGCCTGCACAGCCGCATCGCCGGGGCCAAGCGTGACTCCATCGACCTTATCGATCTTGGCGACGTTATCTAGAATGGCGACGTAATCGTTCACGAAGAACGTGTCGCGCATGGCCACGGTGAAGTTTTCGGTTTTGCTCCACTCGTTGTCGGCGTTGGGGTCCGGCACCGACGACACAAAGGTGTAGAGGTCGCGGCCTGCATTGCGGGCAATATCGGGCGACACCAGTAAGCCCATTTTGGGGTTGGCCTGAGCACGGGGATAGAGCGTGAAAATTTTACCGTTGGGGTCGCGATATTCAACTTCGTAGAACACGTTTTCGGGGTACAGAGCCAGGGTATCGCCTTTTTTGTGATACAGCTTGCCGCCCTGGTCAATGTCGCGCTGGGCAATGCCGTGGAACGAAAGCTTCTCACCAGCTCCTTCGAGTACTGATACCCACGAACGCGGTACATAGCCCGGCACATCGCGAATCTCGATGCGTTGCCCCCGGTAGGTCATCTGGTACTTGTCCATCCGCTCCGGCTGATTGATCCAGAGCAGGACGTTTTCTTTGTTTTCCTGATTGTTGTTCTTCGTAAACTCGTCGCGCTTCGAGATGGCAATGCCGCTGTTGTTCACCGATACCACTTTGGAATAACCCGCCGAAAACAGGATACCAATCAGCATCAGTGCTATGCCAACGTGAGCCACCGCCCCCCCCGACATCCGGTAGTTACCCCGCAGAACTCCCCAGAGCACGGTGCCGTTGGTGGCCAGTGCAAACACCGAAGCCACAATCAGGGCAATATAGACGGGGTTAGATACCTTGCCCACGGCGATGATTCCTGCGCTTACAAGCAAGGTTGCCATTGCCGGAGTAGTCAGGGCATTCCAGTTTTTACCCTCAATTTTGCGCCACCACAGAAACTGACCGATGCCCGTGAGCAGGGCAATCACAATAAAAAACCAGATCTGAAATTTGTTGTAAAATGCAATCGCATCGGCTGGCGGTGCCAGGTTGCTCACCACACCGAACACTTCGAGAAATTTATTGAAAGCCGGAATTGAAGTGGCCACAATGATCTGGAAGCCAGCCAGTACCAGAATCAATGCCCCAATAAACAACCAGAATTCTTTGGTATAAACGGAGGCTTCTTTTTCATCGCTGGGCATGGTTTTCCACCGGGCAACCATCATGAAAACAGCCCCAACCACAAACACCATCAGGTAAACCAGCAACTGCCCCGACAAGCCCAAATCCGTAAACGAGTGAACGGATGCGTTGCCCAGAATGCCGCTGCGGGTCAGGAAAGTGGAATAGAGAATGAGCAAAAACGTCGAAATCGTGAGGATTACGGCAGTTTTCAAACCAGTTGAACTCTTGCGGGCAATCAGCATGGTGTGCAAACTGCCCACCAGCACTAACCAGGGCACAAACACCGAATTCTCGACGGGATCCCAGTTCCAGTAGCCCCCGAAGTTGAGCGTTTCGTAGGCCCAAAAACCGCCCATCATAATGCCTATACCCAGAATCATACCGCCAACGAGCGTCCACGGCAAGGCGGGCCGAATCCATTCTAACGGCTGCCTGCGCCAGAGGCCGGCGATACAATAGGCAAAGGGCACCAGTGTGAGCGCATATCCCAGAAACAGGGTGGGGGGGTGAATCACCATCCAGTAGTTCTGAAGCAGAGGATTCAAGCCGTTGCCATCTTTCGGGATAAAGTTAGGATCGATACCAAAAATGGGCGCGTCGGGCATGGCTTCGCGTAGCAGCATGAACGGCGAGCTGCCAATTTTGAACGTGCCGCCAAACACCACGCCCAGAATCATGGAGGCCAGAAATGCCTGCACCAGCGCAAAAATCGCCATTACCGGCCCTTCCCACGAGCGATTCGTGACGATCAAGACCAATCCCAGCACCACGTTCCAGAA
>JAJAYX010000861.1 GCA_026785985.1 Rudanella sp.
AAAATCCGCGAAAATCCGCTCTATCCGCGCTCCCATTTTTGACCATTTTATGCTTCCCTACTTCCCCTTCGGCAACCACTTTAATGACAAAATCGGTACGGTTTTCCTGACCGAAAACGAGCCGCTGGTGGATGTTGATACCCATTATCAGGCCGAGATTGGAATAAAACGGCACCTGCTTACTGAGCATCCTGCCTATTATTTCCAGGCGCAGCCGGGTCACGAAACAGCGCAATGGGACGTTCTGGACTTAGTGCTGAACGACCTGTCCCGCTTCTGGCCGGACTCGTTTTCGCTGCATAAAACGGGAAATAGCTGGCGGTGGGAAAACAAGTTGCTGAATGAAACGGCAACCTTCACTTTCGGCGATGCCGCAACGCTGCCGATGCCACCCCTCGACTGGGTTGGCCGGCAAATTCAGGAAGATTTATTGGTGTTGGCTGGCGATGGCCCATCATTGGTGGCGGGGCAACTTTGCTTTGGGAACGTCTGGTCGCTGGATGAGAAGCTGGGCCTGCCGTTTTGGGAGATTCACGCGCCCATCACGCCTATTGTGGAGCCGATGATGCGGGCTGCCCAAAACGTGATGAATCGCCTGCTCATTGGCCGACCTGTGTGGCGGTTAAACTGGAGCATTAAAACCTCCGACCAATTAGATATGACCACCCGCCGGATGCCTGAACTGAAACAGCAACTCTACGACCAATTGCCTTTTTTAATTCCAGAAACAATTGATAGTCAAGTGTTTATTCGTATTGAACGGCAAACGCTCACCCGCTTGCCGCGTTCTCAGGCCATTTTGTTTGGTCTGCACACGTACCAAAACCGGCTCGACCACGAACTGGCACAACGTCCCGACGCAGTCCAAAAACTCCTGAACGTGTTGACCACCGCGCCCCCCGCTCTGCTTGAATACAAGGGTATTTCGCCGTTTTTTGCCCCCCTGATTGACCACCTCAACCGTCGGGTAACCAACGAACCATCTACCGCGTAGCGGTTTGCCATTAAT
The DNA here is from genome assembly GCA_026785985.1 of Rudanella sp. Lineage (GTDB taxonomy): Bacteria > Bacteroidota > Bacteroidia > Cytophagales > Spirosomataceae > Rudanella. The sequence goes on from JAJAYX010000861.1 coordinate 1,010, forward strand.
AGAAAAATCCGACCAAATCATCTTCAATCCATTTTACCGCGTAGCGGTTTTCTGTTGATTCGCACTACTATTCAAACCTATTTCCACGGTGCCAAACACCTATACACAACTGTATGCCCAGATCGTTTTTGCCGTGAAAGGGCGACAGAATCTCATTCCCAAAGCTCGCAAAGAGGAGCTACATCGATACATTACGGGCATCGTGAAAGAACGAGGTCAAAAATTGATGGCGGTTCATTGTATGCCTGACCATACGCATCTATTTGTGGGATTTTCGCCCACAATAGCCTTATCCGATTTGATTCACGACATCAAACGGGCTACGTCGTTATGGATAAAAGAGCAGCGTATTGTGCAGAGGAAGTTTTACTGGCAGGATGGATACGGTGCCTTTACGTACAGTCAATCCCAGATTCACGATGTTGTTCAATACATCCTGAACCAAGAGGAACATCATCGAACGCGCACGTTTGGGCAGGAATATCGAGCATATTTGACCCGATTTGAGATTCCATTTGACCCGCAGTATTTGTTTGAGTTTTACGAACCAGAAACAACGGAGTAATTTGCGTTTAACAGAAAACCACTACGTGGTAAAATGGGTGATAGTGGTTAGAATGCCAATTGCTATTAACAGAAAACCACTACGTGGTAAAAAAAATGCCGAATCATACTCGTGAATCCATTCAGACACTGCTCGAAAATCAGGGCTATCAAACCGACCCGCAGGTGGTAATGTCGGTGTTTCTGGCCATGCAACTGCACAAACCCCTGCTGATTGAGGGGCCTGCCGGGGTAGGCAAGACCGAAATTGCCAAAGCAATGGCGAAGGCACTCAACACCGACCTGATCCGGCTGCAATGCTACGAAGGCCTCGATGCCAGCCATGCCCTCTACGAATGGAATTACCAACGGCAACTGCTGCACCTGAAAATGCTGGAAGTGGTTGATAAACAGTTGCCTGTGAATGGGTCGGAGGCTGTTTTGCTGGCGCAGGAAGAAACCCTTTTCTCCGATAAATTTCTGCTGAAACGGCCCCTGTTGCAGGCCATCACGCACCACAAACCGCCCGTGTTGCTTATCGACGAAGTGGATCGGGCCGACGAAGAATTCGAGAGTTTTTTGCTCGAAGTGCTGTCCGACTGGCAAATTACCATCCCCGAAATCGGCACTATTCAGGCCACGCACATCCCCTATGTGGTGGTCACGGGAAACCGCGTTCGTGAACTCTCCGAAGCCCTCCGCCGACGTTGCCTTTACCTTTGGATCGACTATCCCGACTACGACAAGGAGCTGGCCATTGTGCTCGAAAAAGTCCCCTATATCGACGCGCTGCTGGCCCGGCAAATCTGCTCGTTTATGCAGGCATTGCGCCAATTGCGGCTCGAAAAAACGCCCGGCATCGCCGAAACCCTCGACTGGGCAATGGCGCTCTCGGCCCTACACATCGACCATTTAGACCGCAGTTTGGTGGAGCAAACGCTCGGCGTGGTGCTGAAAGACTGGAAAGATGTTCGGCAAACGCAACTGTCGCTCAGTGAGTTATATGAAAAAGCGGGCGTAGTCTCGAAGTGGGATAACTTGTGAAATCCGTATGAACCTGATCCTCGAAACCGACCGCCTGAGTATCCGGCAACTCACGCTAACCGATGCCCCGTTTATTGTCGAATTAGTGAACACACCTGGCTGGTTACGCTTCATTGGCGACCGGGACATCAAGACCAACGAACAGGCTGAAAACTACCTGACAAACGGGCCGATGGCCAGTTATACCCAAAACGGATTTGGCTTGTTTGGAGTGGAACTGAAAAGCGAAAAAACCCTGATTGGGATGTGTGGTTTAATCAAGCGGAAAACCCTGCCCAACCCCGACATTGGCTTCGCTTTTCTGCCCGGCTGGATGGGAATTGGCTTCGCTTTTGAAGCTGCCAATGCAGTGATGGCTCTGGCTACCAACACGTTGAAACTGCCCACTGTGTTGGCGATCACGTTGCCTGATAATCAGCCGTCAAGAAAATTACTGGAGAAAATCGGGCTGAAATTCGTCAGGATTTTCTCATCCCCGGATAAGGAGGAGTTGATGCTGTATAGTAATTGAGTTGAAAAGAGCCTTCATCAACGTATGAATACCTCGTTGATTAGCCTATTTCAACAGGGCCATCACTGCGTCGTCGCCCTGTACGGCCTGAGCTGGGCGCGGGTGTTCGGCAGTAAATACCCGCAGGGCTTCACGGTCGAGCATAGTATTTGGGCTTTCATTTGGTTGGCCATTTTTGAGAACGCGATTGAGGTCGAGACCCAGGTGAGTAGCCAGAAACTGGTAGGCGGCCAACCGTTTACTGGGGCCATAATCGTGACCTTCGCTGACCAAATGCACATTGGCAACCTTATTGTCGGCCCCATACAGTTGATACACCTGCTGCATAAATGGATACTCTACGGCGGGGGTATTTTTTGTCCAGTCTTTACCGTCTGAAATCAGCAACAGGGGTCGCGGTGCAGTTAAAGCGGCCAATTCGGCGTTGGACGTTTCGTGAGTCGGGCGTTTATGAATGGGCATCCCACTCTCACACGTACAACCTCCAAAAAAATGCGCCGATACCATCACCACCGGCACTGCCACCGTGATGCGTGGATCGAGCGCGGTGAGCAAAAACGTTTGGGTTCCCCCGCCCGATTCGCCCGTTACACCCACCCGGCTGGCATCGACATCAGGCAGACTCAACAGAAAATCCACCGACCGGATACCGTTAAGGGCCTGTAGTTTCAGGGCTTTGGGTAACGTATGTTCGCATTGCTTGGAGTCGCCGTAGCCAATCATATCGAACGCAAACACCACTGCTCCCATCCGAGCCAGCGTGGCGCATCGTTGTTGGGCCGTTTCGAGCGAGCGCCCTTCGAGGGTTGGGGAATGGCCATGGGGGCAGAGAATGGCCGGATGTTTGCCGGCTACTCCCACCGGACGATACAGATTACCCGTTACAAAAAAACCGGGCAAACTCTCAAAAGCCACATTTTCGACTGAGTACCCATCAAACTGGCGAAGGCTGTGCCGCATCGGTTTGAGCGGAGCGAAAGCTGGGTGTTCAGGTAGCTCCATGCCCTCACGCAGACCCTTCCGAAGCAGTGCAGCCCGCTTTTCCCAGGTCGCTCGTGTGGGATAGGTTCGGGCCGTATCGGATAGTCTTTGCGCGGCCTCGGCTTCAGGATAATAAGCTCCCTGCCGCAGATCGGGGCGGGCGGGGTCGGGTTGGGCAACAGCCGTCAGCGACACACACAGACAACTGACCAGAAGGGGTATAGTGAAACGACGCATATCCTGCAAAGCACTGAATAAACGAGGTTCTACCGCTCGGCCATCAATTGGTTTGGGCTACATAGTTCTCAGTTGACGATCAGACTCAATCGCTTCCAGATTTCGTTCTGAAACGTCACCGGAAGAGCTGCACCGTCGGGCGCATCGCCCATTCTGATTACCACCAGATTTTTGGCCGGGACAATGTTGATCAACTGCCCATTTTTACCCATTGCTGCGACCATATCGGCGGGGGCATTGGGCGTAAGCGCACCGGGGAAAATGGTCTGTAGTCTCGGAATCATGAAGGAAGTTTTGCCATTGAGCCACCACAAATACCCATACGAATTATTTAGCGTTTGCGAGGGAGTGGTGCTTGCCGTAACAAAGGCCGCATCGTTCAGAATGGGTTGCCCATTCCAGATCGCTTTGTTAGCCATCAGTAGCCCAAACCGAGCCATGCTGCGGGCTGTCGAGAAATAAACATGGTTATCGTCGGACCGGGCCCAGTACCCGTCCATGCCGATTTTATTTTTCAGTTTTTCATTGAAATAATC
>JAJAYX010000862.1 GCA_026785985.1 Rudanella sp.
CCTGAATCCCAATCAGCAGATAACCCGGTTCCCGATTGTTAGGAAAGTCGTTTGCGAAGGCGCAGATGGCCTCCCCAAATTTATCAGTATCCGTAGTTGAAACGGTTCGTTCCACACGGTCGCTTTCCATAGAGACCAACAATGCTTTTAACGCGACTGCCGTAATCATGCTACAAAACTAACCTATTTCCCCTTTTACTTTCTCCACTTTTCACTATGTTAAGTTCAATCAGTTCACTGCATTTTAATAGAATGAACCGAACCCGCTAATACGCTACTTCAATACCTGCATCTCGATCACTGAGTTGTCGTAAACGCGGTGGGTGGCTTTCTGGAAATCTTTCTCGTCGGCCTGGTAAATGTTCGGAACAAATATCTGAGGGTTCCGGTCGATGAGGGGGAACCACGTACTCTGCACCTGAATCATGATCCGGTGGCCCTTTTTAACCGTGTGCAGCACATCCTGAAGCCGGAACGTGACATTGGTGGGCTGATTGGGCGTGAAGGCTTCGGGCATCGAGAACGAGTTGCGGAACCGCCCCCGCATCACCTCCGACCGCACCATCTGCTGGTAGTTGCTCAGAATAATGTTCTTGTTGGGCATATAGGGGTGGTTCGGCTCGTCGCCGGGATACACGTCGATCAGTTTCACCACCCAGTCGGCATCGGTGCCAGTGGTGCTCACGTTCAGTTTGGCCGTGATCTCACCGCCCAGCGTCAGGTCTTCCGTCAGCACATCGGTCTGAAACGTCAGCACATCAGGACGGCGGCTCGCAAACCGCTGATCTTCCGACATATAATTGAAGGGCGTGAAACCCATTGTGGTGGTGTTGTCTTCAGTGTAGGGAACGGGTTTGTTCGGGTCGCTGATGAACTCGGTGGCCGTGGGTGTGGAGGCTGGGGCCTGGGTGGATAGCTGACCGTTGCTGGCTAAATAAAACGACATCGTTTGTGCCGTAGCGACGGGCCATTTATCGAAGGTCTTCCACTCCTTGCGGCCCGTATCGAACAAGTAGGCTTCGGGTAGGTTCGACTTGCCATCGCCCGGCGAAGCGTCGCCCCGGCCCTTCAGGAAGTGATTGAAGAATTTAGCTTCGATGTTGCGTTGGTAAAACGTGGCAACACTATCACCAAAATAGATGTTTGAGTGGAGTGTATGGCCCGTTTCGCGCGACCACCGACCATGCCCAAACGGACCCATCACGAGGGTGTTGTAGGCCTTGGGGTTATTTTTCTCGATTGTCTTGTAAGTGTTGAGCGGGCCGGGGAGGTCTTCGGCATCAAACCAGCCGCCCACCACCATCACAGCGGGTTTCACGTTTTTGAGGTGGGGCAAAATATTCCGCTTCTGCCAAAACTCGTCGTAGTTGGGGTGTTCAACGGTTTCTTTCCAGTAAAAATTATCGGGGTAGTATTTCGAGGCCACATTCTTGAGCGACCCAATCCCCAGCTGAAACGCATAGCCGTCGCGGGTATCCGCCTTGATGAAACCATCGTTATACCAGGCCGTGGACGTGGGGGCCGGATGCTGCACCCCAAACACTGGGTAGGTGAACAGATACGCCTGGACGAACGCGCCGTTATGGTGGAAATCGTCGAAGAAAAAGTCCGAAATGGGAGCCTGTGGCGACACCGCTTTCAGAGCCGGGTGCGCGTCGGGCAACGAAGCCGTGGAGTAGAAACCGGGGTACGAAATGCCCCACTGCCCCACCCGACCGTTGTGGTTCGGAATGTTTTTCAGCAACCACTCAATCGTGTCGAACGTGTCCGACGATTCGTCGGGGCCATACGTTGCAGCGGGGGCAACCGGCAGCACCTTTCCTTTTCGCTTGGTGATCGTGGCCGCAACAGCGGGCGCATCGGGTACGTTGGGAGTCATGTTCGTCCACGTCCCCTCCGACATCCACCGACCCCGAACGTCCTGATAAACAAAGATATACTTGTCTTTTTGGAGCGTTTGCGAGGGGCCAAGCTGTTGCTCATATTTGTCGGGACCATACGGATCGACGCTGTAGCAGGTACGCTGCATCATCATCGGATACTTCACCGTGGCCGAGGCATCTTTGGGAACATACACGGCGGTATGCAGTTTCGTGCCGTCGCGCATCGGGATTTTGTATTCGTATTTCGTGTAATTATCGCGGACGTAGGTATCGGCGGGTTGGGCCAGCAACAGGGCGGGCGAAAGCAGGCAAAGGAAGAGGAATAATGAGCGCATTGATGAACAGGTTTTAGGGTGCAATGATACGCAGTTTCCGTTGGCCGATTCCAACCTTCTGCCCCAAAAATGAGTCTTGTGTTTATGAAACGTACCGCTTTGCTCACAACGATGGTTTTATTGATGCTGACCGGCTGTCAGATCAACCTGTTCGATAAGTCCATTACCCCGACACCAGCCTCAAATGGGCGGGCCACGGGTACGTTCCAAATCGACGGGTGGCGCATTGATACTGTGTATCGCGGCACCAATTACAAAAGCTATATCAGCCAGTTTGTGAATGAGCAGGTGGGCTATATTGCCAGTGTCAACTACGCCGATATCCTGAAAACCACCGATGGCGGTCTTACCTGGACAACGCAGCCAAGTCCGCTGGTGGAGGGACGGGCGTACCCACGCGACATTGAGTTTATCAACGAAAATACCGGCTTCATCAGCTATCATAACACCGACGGTTGCCCCACTAATTGCCGGGAGTTGTATTCCCTATTAACCACGACCAACGGCGGCAAAACCTGGACAGTTGTGCAGGCAAAAGATCAGGGAATACTCCGAACCATCCACTTCACCTCGGCCAACAATGGGGTTGCTGTGGCCACTGAAGGGGTTAGTTCGAGCCAGCTTAGTCCGGTAGTACTCCATACAACGGATGGCGGTAAGTCATGGCAGAAAGACCCCGGTTTCGCACCCGGTGTCTATAGCAATGCCCTCTATTTCCTGAATACGCAAGTCGGCTATCTGATTAACAGCCAATTGAAGACAGTTTCCGTCACCAGCGACGGCGGACAAACCTGGCAGTTCGTATCCAGCGCGCTCCCAGCCGACGTGTCGTACCAGCCTTTTCTGTTCATGGATGCCCAAAAAGGCTTTGTGGCTGGCTATAACGGACTATACCGAACAACCGATGGGGGGTCGTAACTGGGCCACTGTCTGGACGGGCAACACCAATTTAATCGGTTTTGTCAACGCCCGAGAGGGTTTTGCCGTCCGCACCGTTACCGATTACCCAAATGATTTTCCCGATGCCGACCGCGAGCTTCGCCATACGCTCGATGGCGGCCAAACCTGGAAAACCTACCCTCAGGTCTATAACCTCGCTGTGTCGTCGGTTCAG
>JAJAYX010000863.1 GCA_026785985.1 Rudanella sp.
CATCTGGGCTGCGTGCTGCACAACCTCCTGCGCTTTTATGGTATAGTTGTTAAGGTTCATGGCTTTTCAACGATCAGTACACCGCCAACAGTTCAGAAGGGTTTACTCAACGCTGCTGACAACTGACTGGTAGCTGCTTACTCTAAAAGCAAAATACGGGCCGGGGGGGCATGTTCGGACTTTTTGGCGGATATGGCCTACTTAAAAATGGGCAAATTAGCCATTTTGACAGCTTTTGCGGGTGTTTACCTGTACCTGATCGTTCAGAAAAGGCTTGTTTGGATGTATGGGCTACTGTGCTTCTTTTCGTGGTCGAGGAGCCACTTTTTTACCCATAAATCGCCCCCGAAACCCGTCAGGCTGCCGTTTGCGCCGATGACCCGGTGGCAGGGTACGAGCAGCACAATTGGGTTATTGCCGTTGCATAAGCCCACGGCCCGCGCTGCTTTGGGGTTGTCGAGCCGGATGGCCTGTTGCCCGTAGGTGATCGTTTGGCCAGGCTTTTTCTGGGCATCGGCAAAGTGAATCGACGTGATGGCTTCCGGCGTAGCCGTAATTTCGAGCCTGCCAACGGGCGAAGCGTAGTATTGGGTGAAGTGCGACATAAAGAAACAAATAGCGATACAAGATACAACCAGGCCGCTAACAAAGAAACGCCACCTGCCAACCGACCCCAAACGGGCAAGCTGACTGGTGGCGTTTTGAAACACTTTTCTTCTTATTGCTTAATTCACAATCGTCCCCGCTACTGTCCTCGTACAGCCGTTGGTTCCCGTTACAGTTACCCGGTACGGACCGGGCTGGTCGATGGTGAACAGACCGTTGGTGTTGGTCAATACCTTCCGAATCTCGAATCCATTGATGCGATCAATGACCAGGGTCCAGTCGTAGGAAACCCCGCCACTGGCCTGCACCAATACCTGACCAGGAGTTGGTAGCTGAATGGTCGGCAGGCTGTTCGTTAGGGTTCCACCGGGGAAGGTCAACGTGATGGTTGGCAGCGGGTTCACAGTCAGAATAAAGGGCGACGAGCCTGAATTGCCATTATTTCCACATCCCCCATTAATGAGCGAATAGGTCCCCGCGTCGCTTAGTTGTACACTACCCAGCGTCAGCGTGGCCGAGGTTTGGTTCGCCAGTAAAACGCCATTTCTGTACCACTGGAACATAGTTCCTGAACCGCTGACCGTCACTGGCAGCGAGAACGAACTGCCCTCACAAACCGTCGAAGCCGAGGCAGGCAATGTGAACGTGGCGCCAGATAACAATACGCTGATTGTGACCGTGGCGGTGTTGCTACAACCAGCCGCGTTCGTCACCACAACCGTGTAGGTTCCGGCCTGGGTAACCACGAACACCGGGCTGGTGCTATTCTGGGTTGAAGGTCCGGTAAAGGCATAGTTGGTGCCACCACTGGCGGTCAGTGTAACGCTGCTATTCGAACAGAACGCAACGCTGCTGGCCTGGAGCGTAGCTTGTGGAATCGGCGCAATGGTGACTGTCGTCAGGGCCATTGGGCTGCTACAGCCGGTGCTGGTATTGGTACAACGGGCGCAGACCGTATAGGTGCCGGGAGGGGTGTTTGTCCCAAATACATAGGCCGCTGGTGGCCCCGATAGCGTAACACCCGAATTGATGGGGGGGTTAATGGTGAAGCTGACCGTTCCCGTATTACAACCATTGGCCGTTACGGTCAAGGCGTTGCCAACGCACACGGTCCCGTTGCTACTGAGGGTATAAGTTGGTGCCGTTGGCGCATTGATACTGCTGCTCACCGTTGCCGTTGCCGAAGCCGTGCAACCACTAACGTTGCTGACTGTTACGGTGTAGTTGCCGCCTGCCGATACGACTACCTGATTATTACCTAGTGGCGTTCCTCCACTGAACGTATAACTAGTGCCACCCGTAGCCGAGGCAGTCAGGGTCACGCTCGTTTGCGAACAGGTCAGGGTGCCGCTGGTTAAGCTGGCATTCGTTGGAACGGTGTTGATTGTCACTGTTCCGCTCAACGCCGACGTTGTCAGAGCGGTTGAGGTGAGAACCGTCAATGTGAAGGCACCCGGTACGGCTGGCGTAATCGACAGCGTAACAGCCGAGGCCGACAGGCCCGACGCTGTTGTTTGGTTGGTGCCGTTGGTGATAGTGAGCGCGTAGGGTGCACCACTCAAACCGGCTACCGTTGCTGAGAAGTTGACAGGCGTACCCGGACAAACCGCCAAGGTGCTGGCCACGAGGGTAGCGGTGAGGGGCCCCGTCAGGTTCAGGCCAACCAGTACCGGGTCGTGGTCCGACGAGCGGAACGGATTGGCTACGTACAGGCTGACATCGTTTCGTAACTCGCTATTCGCTTCACCCGACGACAGAACATTGTCATTATAATCGAGCGCGGTTGGTTCGTCGGCATTGATGTTCCATTTGGCGGCCATCGTTACCTGAGTCAGCAAACCGGGCGTTGCCAGGGAGTGGTCGAGCGAACCCGTCTGCCCCTGGAAAACATACGACTCGGTAGCGGTCGTCAGCTTCGTAAGCCCACCGGCTCGCAACACGTCGATGGGGTCTTCTTCGTTATAAGCATTCAAATCGCCTAATACCAGCACATCAGCATCGCCGGAGTTGGTCTGAATCTGGCTGATGAACGTCAGCAAAGCCGCCGACTGCGCTTTTCGCGTGGCATTGAACGCGCTCTGTCCATCGTTCTAGTCCAGGTCTGCGCCCGATGCACCGCCCGCCCCCTTCGATTTGAAGTGGTTGATAATTGGGGTAAACAAACCACCCGTCGCAACAGACCGGAACGTCTGAGCCAGCGGTGGGCGGTTATGAACGGCGTTGTTGTCGTAAACAGCGTTACCA
>JAJAYX010000864.1 GCA_026785985.1 Rudanella sp.
GGACGGTGCCCACCAAAGGCATCCCGAACGATGAATTTGTGCGGGTGGTGCGGGCCGACCCCAAGCGCAAGGGATTGCTCTACGCCGGCACCGAAAAAGGCGTTTGGGTCTCGTTTGACGATGGCGACAACTGGTCGAAGCTGCAACTGAACCTGCCGCCGGTGCCCATCCACGATTTGGCCGTGAAAAACGACAACCTCATTGCCGCCACCCACGGGCGCAGTTTCTGGCTCATCGACGATCTCACTCCGCTGCATCAGATTAATAGTGAACTCATTGGAAAAGAGACGGTTCTGTTTAAGCCCATGCCCTCGTATCGGATGGCGGGCAGTAACAAACGGGATGCCAAACTGGAAGGCGAAAACCACCCCAACGGCGTGATGATCCATTATTTCCTGAAAAAGGCCGACGAGCAAACCGTTGTCCGGCTCGATATTCTGGAAAGCGACGGCGACACGATTCGCACCTTTAGCAACAAAGCCAAAGACAAAGCCGACCAACTGACGGTGCAAGCCGGTGGAGGCCGGTTTGTGTGGGATATGCGCTACCCCGGCTACAAAACGTTTCCGGGAATGGTGTTTTATGGCTCGCCCAACCTCGGCCCCAAGGCCGTTCCCGGCATCTATAAAGTTCGGCTAACGGTGAACGGGCAGTCGCAAACGCAGGAGTTCGAGATCCTGAAAGACCCGCGCCTGACCACCACTCCCGCCGATTTTCAGGCCCAGTTCGACTTCCTGATGAAGGTGCGGAACAAGGTGACCGAGGCCAACGAAAGCATTCTGAACATCCGAAAAATCAAGGATGACCTCGGCTACCTGAAGAAGAAAATGGGCGACGATCCCAAAAATAAGGAGATCAACGAGGCCATCAAAAAGTTTGAGGACGAGTTGAAAACGATAGAAAACGACATTCATCAAACCAAAAACAGCAGCGTTCAGGACCCGCTCAACTACGGCATTCGGCTCAACAACCGGCTGGCCCACCTGATGATCGAGCAGGCGCAGGGCGATTTCAGGCCCACCAAACAGGGCGAAGCAGTCCGCGAAAATGTGTCTAAACTAATCGACAACGAACTGGGTAAACTGACTATGGTGATTGGCACTAACCTGCAAAAGATCAATCAGATGGCGAAAGAAAAAGGCGTGTTGTTTGTGAATTGAGCCGATGCCGTCATTACCCAACCGTTCTCATAATCCGTTGCCGGGAAGGTTTATGTAGTCAACATGCGTTCAAAAACACGGCGAGTCGGTGTTTTTGAACGCATGTTTTGTGAATACTCACTCTATTTTTCGGTTCTTCCCGAAAGCATTTCTCTAATGCACCAACAGGCTAATAATCGATTAGCCTGGTCTTTTTACGATATGGAGCGTAAAGCCAACTGTGGCTACCGCCTTGATCGCACAAACCACTATTGGCTCAATGTGTATCGGTTTAGTGTCTGATAGCTGGGCAAATTAATGACGATAAGAGTATATTTGAGCGTCAATTTGCACTGACGCTCAAATATACTCTTCCGGCAATCCTACTACCATCGACCAATTAAACAGGCTGATTGATGAGCGTCTCAACGACCCGTCATTCTCCATTGGTACGGCCTGCGAGATGCTCGCTGTCAGCCGGTCGCAACTGCAACGGATACTCAAGGAACAGACCACCTTTTCGACAGCCCTCTACGTTCGCCAGCGAAGGCTGCTCAGAGCCAGGTACTTACTCGAAACTACCGACCTACGCATCTCCGAAATCATGTACCAGGTGGGCATCGACAGCCCCCAGAACCTCAGTAAATACTTCACGCAGGCATTTGGCGTAAGCCCCAGTGACTACCGAAAGCAACACAAACCCCCAAACCCCGATGCGGTGCCGACCGCGGAGATCATAACACCCGTCAGTCCGGTTGAGCCAGTGGCTATTCCCCCCGCGCCTGAACAGGTCGCTGCGCCCGCCCGCCCCCGGAGCAGGCTGTTCAGGCGTGGGGTATATGCGGTTGTGCTGTTGGGCGTGGCCGTTGGCATCGGCATCTGGTGGCTCATGAGCCGGCCACCGGCTACGCCCGCCATCAATTCGCTGGCGGTGCTGCCCTTCGTAAACCTCGGCAGTACCGACACCGAACCCGCCTGCGCCGGCATCACCGACGATATTCACCGCTCGGTGTCGTTGCTGAACAACCTCCAGGTCATTGCCCGGTCGTCGTCTGACCAGTACGGAAAAACCTACAAAACGACCTGGCAAATTGGCAACGACCTGCACGTGGCTCACCTGCTGAAAGGGGCCGTGCTGCGAACCAACAACCAAATTCGGGTGCGGGTCGAACTCATTGATACCCAGGCCGACGTGCGGCTCTGGGTGCGTACCTACACCCGCCCCGACAACGACATCTTCGCCCTGACCGATCAGATTGTGGCCGACATGGCCCGGCAACTCAAGCTCACCACGGCCCGCAAACCCCTGGCCTACACCCGTAATCTGACCGCCTACAACCTGTTTTTGCAGGGACGGCAATTGGTGGTGGGACGGTCTAAAGATCAGTTGGAGCGCAGCATCCGGTACTTCGATGAGGCAGTGGCCCTCGATACGAACTTTGCCGAGGCCATCGCCTTCAAGGCCGAAGTGTATATGCTGATGCCCGTGCTGGGCTACGGCAACCGGCAGGAGGCCAACCGGCTGGCCGAACAGTATGCCCTCGCGGCCATTCGGCTCGACCCGGCCAACAGCACAGCCTACGGAGTGCTGGGGACGCTTTATCATGATCTCCACCAGTGGGAAGCCGCCCAAAATACCTTCCGCATTGCCATTGAGCACAACCCCAACGATGCCCAGGCGCAGTACTGGTATAGCCTCGTGCTGCGGTCGGTGGGAAAGCTGCC
>JAJAYX010000865.1 GCA_026785985.1 Rudanella sp.
AAAATCACGCCCGACGCACCCATCGACACCGAGATCAAAACCGAGACGCTGTCGTTTATGCCCACCCCCGTTCAGTTTGGTGGGATGCCGCAGGCACGGTGGTGGACGTTTGAGGATAGCGTGGTGAATTTCGCCAATGTAAATACCCAAACCACCGACCTCGTGACGATGCTGATGACGGATTTCGCCCTGATGTCGTCCAACGACTGGTTCGTGATTCCGTATAAACTTCCCGTGGGCAGCATGGCCCAGATTACGGGAATGGTGGTGACCGATGTGTTTGGCGAACGGCTGTTTGTGAACCCCGCCGGGCGCGGCCTCGACGATTCGTGGCAGCAATGGCGAATGTTTAACCTCAGTACGCGGGGCAAGCGAAACCAAGCGGCCTCAACCGCCCTGTTCATTCCGCCTGTCGTGAGCAAACCACTGGAAAGCAAGCCCGTAGAGAAAATTACGTTCCTGAAAGACGAGATGGCCAACCTCGCCTGGGGCATCGAGTCGATTCTGGAAACCGAAACCGGCACCGCCCGCAACGGTTACGAACTGGCCTCCGAAGTCCAGAAACTCCTCGAACGGCTCTACGGACTGGACAACCCGGCCCCCAAAGACCCCGAAAAACTCGCTGAGTTGCGCTATCTGCTCCAAACCAGCACCCCCGCCAACTGGATTCCGTTTATCCCGGTTCAAACGGGCCAATCGCGCCGACAGATTCAGTTTCAACGCGCCCGAATGTTGCGCCTTCTCGAAGGAGCCGACTTTATCGGCACAGCCCTTGAAACCCTCCGGCCCCTGAGCGAAACGCTGTCGGTGGGCCTTGCCGAAGGGAAACCGTACAAAATTTTTGAAGAGGAAATTCCCCGTGCGGGCAAAATTGTGCAAACCACCTACCAGCGTTGCCGCGACGACCTGGGCCGCGTGTCGGTCTGGAAAGGGCGACAGTTCAGCACGGGCCGGGGCGAAGGGAGTTCGGGCCTGGCATTCGATACGGTATAATCTCACCCCAACCCCTCTCTGCGATGGCAGACCGCTTGCAAAGAGAGGGAAAACTTAACTTTATTTTTAGATGAAAACGCTCACTTTACTCCTCTTTCTGTCCCTGTTAAATTTAACGGCCTGTACTACAACATCCATTCTGTCGTCGAACTTTGAAACGCAGACCATTGGCAACTTGCCCGCCAAAAATCTACCCGGCAATCCTTCGGGCGATTCGCTCCGGTATCAAGCCGTACTCGAACCCCGGTTGCGGGTCCAGGCATCGGCTACGTCGGGCGAAAAAGCCCTGCATTTCACGCAGGTGGCCCCAGCGGGCGAACTAACTGCCTTCAATCAGTGGCTTTCGTTTCGGGGTGTCTCCACCAATTTCGTGGAACCACTCTGGTTTATCTGGGCGGGAGATCTCCTCAACAACGGGTTCGCTGATTATACGGTGTATGTGACCGATGGGCGGGGCGGAATCATCTGCGGACTGATTTACGGTGCTACGGGCAATGTCAGCCTGTTAGCCTCCCGGGGAGGAGCTGAGGTGATCGGCAATCTCCCCGCCGGGATGCGCCATACCGTTATTGTTTCGTTGAATCCGGCCAGCAGCAGCTATAACCTGACTATTTTCCCAAAGACCGGCATCCGAATCGAAGCCCTGAACAAAACGGTTTTTGTGGGGTCGATGCTGAGTTATGCCAACCCCGCCCGGCCCTCGGTAGATATGCGATTCAGCGATGGCACGATGAATACAAACCGGTTTGTGATCGAATCGGTCTCAATTACCCGCAAACAGCCTGATTGACTCCCAAACGCTATGCTTGAATATTCACCCCAGGAATCGCGGTTGCAAACTGAGCGCACCCTTGCCACCATCACCTACCCGTTGCCGCCCTACCGCAGGTTACGAGGCTATGCGTTCGACCCCAGTTTGTCGCTCGAAATGGACACCGCCGATGTCAATGAGGTAGTCTATAAAATTCGTTGGGAAGATGACCTCAGCGATGGCCCCGTTGGGGAATACCTCGAAGTGGTTGATTATGACCCATCGAGCAATGTCTTTTATCATCCCGTCAACCTCAATCAGCCTTATGTGTTGGCGCAGGATGGTTTAGACCCCTCGGAGAGCAACCCCAAGTTTCATCAGCAGATGGTGTATGCCGTTGCCATGACAACCATTCAGAATATGGAACGGGCCTTGGGTCGCTGGATTTTCTGGAATGGCTACCGGCAAATAGGTGTGGGTAAAAATGCCCGCTACGAAGATGAATTTGTGCAGCGGCTGAGGCTCTATCCACACGCGCTGCGCGAAGCTAATGCCTACTACAGCCCCGACAAAAAAGCGATTTTGTTTGGGTATTTTCCGGCCCTGCACGACTCCAACACCGGCCAATTGCCGGGCGGATTGGTATTTTCCTGTTTGTCGCACGATATTATTGCCCACGAGATGACCCACGCCGTGCTGGATGGAATGCACCGGCGATTCAGCAAAGATACCAACCCCGACGCGCTGGCTTTTCATGAAGCGTTCTCAGACATTGTGGCTCTTTTTCAGCACTTTTCGTTTCCCGAAGTGCTCCACGATCAGATTGCTAAAACACGGGGCGATCTCTCGCTCCAGAATCAATTGGGCAAACTGGCCCTACAGTTTGGACTTGCCCGGGGCAACCGCAATTCGTTGCGCGATGCCATCGGCGAAATAAACGAGAAAACCCAACAATGGGAACCCAAAGCCCCGACCCCTGCCGATTATGAAAACGCTACCAAACCACACGAACGAGGGAGTGTGCTGATGGCGGCTTTGTTCGAGACGTTCCTGACACTCTACAAAAGCCGGGTCAGCGACCTGATTCGGATTACCACTAACGGCACCGGCAAACTCCCCGATGGCGACCTTCACCCCGACCTCGTGAAGCGGTTGGCGGGCGAAGCTGCCAAAACATCGCGCCATTTGCTCAATATGTGTATTCGCGCACTCGACTATTGTCCCCCTGTTGACCTCAACTTCGGCGATTATCTCCGCGCCCTGATTACGGCTGATTTTGACCTCGTTGCCGACGATTCGCACAACTACCGACTCGCTATCATCAGCGCGTTCCGAAAGCGGGGGATTTACCCAAAAGGCATCAAAACCCTCTCCCCAGAAAGCCTGCGGTGGGACATCATCAGCGACAACCAACTAAAGCAGATTGGAAAAGGGGAGATCTTCAAGATGATTACTAAAACCCTGAGCGAGGAACTCAAGAAAACAACTGATTTAAAAACACGGGCGGCCTCGTTTACATTTTTTCACAGGATGAAAGGACTTATTCATGGAAAAATCGCCAGTGTGAAGGCCACAAAAGACTTCGATGAACTCACCGGACTATGCCTGGAAAAGGAGAATGAGATTTGGAAAGACAAAAACTGGAAAGATAAAGACAAAGGAGAATGTCCTCCCTTTGAGGTTCACTCTATTCGGTCGGCACAGCGAATGACTCCCAATGGCGATACCGTCAATCAAGCTATTGTGGTATTGACCCAACGTCGGGAAATCGCCGTTGACTCTGATGACCCGGAAGGAACAACTTTTTGGTTTCGAGGGGGTTGTACACTCATTTTCGACCTCAACGGGTTGAAACTGCGCTATTGTGTTCGTAAGAACATTAAAGACGACCGCCGACTCGAAGCCCAACGACGCTACGAACAGCAACTGACCAATTCTCCCGGCGACCGCGCCCTGTATTTCGGAAAACCCGGCAGAGACACCCAACCCGAAGCCAATCAGGAACAGAATACCGCCGAAGAGATCAGGAACAGAATCACCACCGAAGCTATTCAGGAACCCTTCGCTTTTCTACATCGATAATAAGACGCTTTCTTCCCTTCTCAATATGGTTACTATCCGTATGTACAACGTAGGCTTAGGCGATTGCTTTTTGCTTCGATTCAAGGCTCCCGCCCCCAACCGCGACCGATTTATGCTCATCGACTGCGGCCTGATTCTCGGTTCCGTTGCTGGCGAAGCTACGCTTCGAGCCGTGGCCGAAGATATTTTCGACACCACCGGCGGGCGGCTCGATGTGGTGGTGGCTACCCACGAACACCAGGATCATTTGTCAGGATTTTGGTATGCCCAGGACATTTTTAAGAAAATCAAGATTGATAAAGTATGTATGGCCTGGACCGAGCGCCCCGGCGACGAGATGGCCCGGCGACTCAAAGACAAAATTGAGGATTTCAGCTTTCGACTGGATGGCGTGGTCAGTAAGCTGGAAGACGATACCCTGAAAAATCCACAAAAATTTAATCTTCGGGCACAATCATCCCTCAAATCGGTGCGATCCGTACTCGATTTTTTAGGCTTGGACACCGACGATTCTATCCCCAAAAACGGGTCTGGAAATCCGCATAATGAAGATGAGCAAACCCCAAAAAAGAAGGTTTCGATGAACCGAAAAGCCCTCGATTACCTACAAAAAGAGGCCGTGCGTCCAGAGAATATTGTTTACCATGAACCCGATACAACAACAACCCTTGATCATACCCATTAAGTTAGGAAAATCGCTGGGATTTGCCGTACTTGAGTAGCCATCAAATTATACCAGTA
>JAJAYX010000866.1 GCA_026785985.1 Rudanella sp.
GCTCTGCAAAGTAATCATGCTGCTGGGAGTCGGGAGTATGATTTGGGCGTGAGCGGGGTTTAGTCGCCCATACATCTCACTCACTACGCCCAGATTCCAGACCTTTAAGCCCACCCGCGAGACGATAAACGCCTGTTGCACAACGAACATGATGATGATGGTGGGCCAGTTGCTCATGCCAATCAGGTTGTCGAGCAGGAAATAGATTCCGAACAAACCCGCGCCAATGGCAATCAGCAGCAGGTAGCGGCCATAGGTTGCCCGAATATTGCGCCGAACCAGCCCGGCAGCCCGCCCGAACGCCCGAAACGCATTGGTTTCGTCTTCGCGGAACATCAGCACTTTGGCATAATCTCCGATACACAGCACGAGTGTTGCCGCCACCGCAAACAGACAAAAGAACCCGAAGCCAAACCAGAAAAGGCCGCGCTCGGTGAGGCTATCTTCAACCCCCATAATAACCAGTGAGCCGATAACCAGCCACATAAACCCCGCCGAAATCACAAACAGAACCGATACCCCCAGCAGCCGCATATACCGCCCGAAATAGGTACTGGAAGCCCGCCAAAAATCGACCATACGAAAGCTGGGGCCGGGTTGCACGAACCGGTACAGGATGCCTCCGGCAAAAAACACACTGAGCAGCACATAGGCCAGCCCCATCCAACGGCCAACCCGTAACAGGGGCGAGATCGCTTTACTGCTTTGGGTCATGAAATCGGAGTAAACAGTATAGTCGAAGCCGGGCAATAACTGCAGGGAAGCCAGTGAGTTAGCATCCTCGGCGGTGAGCGTCGAGAACATAGGCAGGGCCACCAACAGCCCCAGGGCCAGCGTGACCCCGTATAAAACCGCCAGCATCGGGCGGGAACGGAGGGTCGTTAAGAGGGTATTTGTCATAGCAGTGAGGAGATATTTTTAAAACAGCCACGCTAACCACTGCATCCAGTTCTGAACCCAAAAAAGCATTTTGGTGGCGAACTTGGCGGCTGGTGCGCTGGAGGGGCTTAGGGTGAGACTGTTGTTGTTGAAATTTGTGTCGATGTACAGCTTCTGTTTGGGGTCAACGGTGGCCCAGACAACTTCGGCTTTCTGGTTGATGGTGAACGTGTGGGCGCGGGCTTTTCCATCCCAAAACAGCATCAACTCCTTGCCATCGTCAAAATGAACCAGCACATCCACGGGCATTTGGGCATCGCCCCGGCGCGTCACCTGGATGGTTGAGCGGGTGCCGTTTCCCTGTTTGCGGTTGCGGATTTTATAGAGTTCGTAGTCACAAACGTTGTCGCCATAGAGCACCTGATCGAAAAACCAGTTCATATCGGAACCGTAGCGGAAGCCGGTGCGGGCGGGGGCAATCTCGTTCACAATAGCAATGAAACTGTCGGCGTTAGGGTGGCGGAACTGCCAACGCTGGTAGTAGGTTCGCATGATTTCGTCCATCGTTTTGCGACCGACCAGCCCTTCCAGTGTACGGAGCCATGTAGCAGTTTTCGAGTAGGTTAGCTGACCATAATACTCGTCGGGGAGTTGCCAGACGTTGCCAAACGATGGCCCAACTGCGGGGTCGTCCAGTCGCACATAGCCATCGCGCGAGCTTTCCATGTCGCCCATACGGAATCCAAACAAGTCAACCTGCGACGATTTCGGGCCGTAGGTTTCGTCCATAATCCGTCCCTCAAAATACTGGTTGAATCCTTCGTCGAGCCAGGCTTCTTCAAACTCGTTACTGGCTAATTGCTGCATAAAGTACTGATGGCCAAACTCATGCACTGTCACCATTTCGGGAGCGCGAACACCCGTTGGCATTCCCCAACTTGTGCCAGCCGTAATAAACGTGGGATATTCCATGCCCGCCGAGCCTGCGCCATGCACGGGCGGGTCAACAATGGTGAGGGTGGCAAACGGGTAGCGGCCCAGCACCCGCTCGAAATAGGCGAGGGCGGCTTTCGCGGAAAATAGGTACCGGTCGGCCTGAGAGCGGTGTTCAGGCTGCATCAGGAGCCGGATGGCCACCTTACTACCCGATGGCCGCTGCCAACTATCGTCCACCACCTCAAAATCGGGCGAGGCTGTCCAGGCAAAATCAACCACGTCCTCGGCTCGATAGCGCAGGGTTTTGGTGTTCGATTTTTTGTTAGCGGTTTCGGTCTGTAGCTTCCCCGTTGCTCCAATCACGTATTCATTGGGGGCCGTGATTCGCACATCATACACGCCATAATCGGCATAAAATTCGGAGTGGGCATGAAATTGGTGGCAGTTCCAGCGACCACGCGGCCCTGTTTGGTAGCGCGTTCCCGGCGACTCATAGACCCCGATTTTCGGGAACCATTGCCCCACCAGGAAATAGTCGCGACTGAAGCCTGTACGAGCAAAAATTCGGGGCAATTTCGCCCGAAAGGCCATGTCGATCACCACTGTTTCGCCGGGCCGCACAGGCATGGTCAATGGAATTCGGATAACCGTTCGGTCGTCAAGATTACTGTCGTCGGGTTGGATAAATCGGGCTTTGTTGGTCAGATTTTCGGCGGAGCCATAGCCGTTATCGTGGGTCAGGCGGGTGGAGAGCAGGTCAATGGAACCCCAGGCGAGCTTATTATTTTTGTCGATGTATTCGCCCCGCAACTGCCCCCCCGACTCCCGCATAAACGTGGATTTGTCGTTTTTAAAAGCGTTGAGGTACAGGTGAAACTGCAACTCCGTAATGAGGTCGTTGGAGGTATTGCGCCAATGAAGTGTTTGCCGCCCCGTAAGCCGTTTGGTAACCGGGTCGAGCGACACGTCGATCTCGTAGTTGGCGTTGCGCGGACTGAGCGCGGGGTTAACACCTTCCGGGCTGAAGGCCAGAGCGGGGAGAGAAAAGAGCAGGAATAGGATATGTTTCATTTGTGAGACAATCTCCACAAAAACTCCCGACTTTACAACTTTGGCTCCACCCACAAAGCCGTCAAACATCCCAAAACCAGTACTAACCAAACCCAATCCGGGGTGCGCTGCTCATGGGTAGATGCCACACGAAAGGAGATTGTTTGATGGCGGTTGTGCGCTGTGAGCCAGTCAATTATGTACTTACTTGGGTTGACTGAGCCATCCTCAAC
>JAJAYX010000867.1 GCA_026785985.1 Rudanella sp.
ATGATAACAGCACTCCTTTTAATGGTCGTCGTAAGAACTTATGAAAAGCATTTTTGAATGCCAACAGATATAGTTGTTATACTTTCAGTTATTGCATTAGTTTTTTCTGTATACTCATTTACTTGTTTTTTGTTTATTGATAAAATTTCGCCAAGGTTTTTGCTGCCAATCATTATAGCTAATTCAACTTACTGTTTTTTGACATTAGGGCTTATTGTTTATAACGTTAACAGACTTACATTTTTAGGCATGTCCTACTTCATCATTGAGATTTTAACAATAGGTGGACTTATCTACATTGAATATAAAATAATAAAAAAAGATAGTAGAAATAAAAATTGATAAAATAGAAAGAAATGCCAGCCACTAATATCGGTTTGGTGTAGTGGCGGGTGACGTTCTTTGTATGAACATTTTCGCTAAATTTGAACGGTGTGCTTCGTATGAAAGTTGGTGCTAAAAATCCGCCACCATCACCAAGCAGTAAACCGTTATCGGCCCTATTAATCAAATCGAATCGAATCGAATGGGCTGTCTCCGACCTGCTGCACGCTCTTGACCGCCCATTCCTACTGGAACACTAACCAAACATTTCGTAAACCCAAAAAAGCGGTTACGGCCACCACTAACCCCATAGCGAGATTTTGCCAAAGCGAGTTACGGTAAGCATTGGGAACTAATCTCCGGTTGTTAACCGCCAGCAACAGGAACACCGTGACAATGGGTAACAGCAAACCATTGGCCGCCTGAGCCAGAATAATAACCGGAACGGGTTTCACGCCCAATAACCCAAATAGTAGTCCCACACCCATCACCACAAGCCACACCGCCCGGTATTTCATAGAGGTTTCGGGCCAGCCGAGCAGGCTTTTGGCGGTAACGGCAGCCGCCAGCGGAGCCGTGAGGGCGGAGGTGAAACCAGCCGCAAACAGGCCAAAAGCAAACAAACTCCCCGCCCACGGCCCCACGCGGCCACTGAGCGTTTGGGCCACATTCTGAAACGAAAAGTCGCCCGTTACGAGCGTTCCGGCCATGAGAATAGCCATTGAAATTAGCCCCCCGATCAACACGGCCACGCCAATACCCCAGCGCATTTCGCCCAGCGATTGGCCCTGCCCGATACCCGACCCCAGGAACAGATTATACGGCACAATGGTCGTGCCGATCAGCCCAATAACCAGCACCAGCGAACCATTGGGCAGCGTTGGCACCACGAGGGAAGTGGCCAGTTCGGTGGTATTAGGGGAGGTACTGACGGCCACATAGGCGAAGGCAATGCCCATCAGGAAAACAATCAGGCCCAGAAAATTAGCGATCAGGCGGGTGGAGCCAATCCAGAGCAGGGCCGTACAAATCGCGCCTACCAGCAGCGTCAGCACCGGAACAGGCAAACCCGTCAGGAGCGAAAGCCCCGAAACAGCTCCCAAAATATTCCCGGCCTGGTAAGCCGCGCACCCCAGCGCAACAGCCGCGAACAACAGCCCCGGCACCGTTTGCGTGTTGAGTCCGTAGGTTCCGGCCACAATTTCGCCCAGGCTCCGCCCCGACGCAATGGTGATGCGGGCGGCTGCTTCCTGCAACAAAATGGTGCCGATGGTGCTGAATGTCAATGCCCACAACAACGACAAACCATATCGCGAACCGGCCATTGAGCAGGCCGTAACAGTGCCCGGCCCAATGAAAGCCGCCGAAATAACCGACCAGAACAGCACACTGCCCAGGCCGGAACGAAGAGATAAAGATTTAGGCATGAAAAACTTATACGAGTCCCGCAAATAGTTCACGAGCATAGACTAAATCCTGTTTGTGAGCCTCAATACCCCCTACCGTGTTGGGCGATTTGGCTTCTACCGACTGCTCCAGCACGAGGTGAGGCCGAACATTTACGGCTTTCAGTTCGCGCACCAAACGCCGGTAGTCGATATCGCCATCCGTGAAGGTTTCTGTCCAGATTCCATCTTTCGACTGGCGAATGTGCAACTCCACAACGCGCTTACCGAAGAGCTTAACCACGTCGAAAAGAGCCACTTGTGAGTTGCCCGCACCCCGATAAATCCAGTGCGAATCGAGGCAAAAAGCCACGTTTTTAGGGTCGGTGTTGAGCATCATGTGGTAGAATTCCCGCGCTCCCGCCCGAAATTCGGGGTCGTGGGTGTGGTAGGCGAGGGTCAGGCCGCGCTTACGGAGTTCGGCCCCCAGCCGGTCGAGGTTTTTGGCTTGTTCGGTCAGTTGGGCATCGGTTTTATTATCGGCACTGCCCCATTTTATGGGGTTCGGGTTGGTGACCACGATGCGGGTGCCGAGGGGTTTCACGGCATCGGCAATGGCAAGGGCCGTGTCAATGGATTTCCGGGCATCGGCGGCCTCATGCAATGAGCTGTTGACGTAAATAGACCGCATTTCCAGTTGGTACTTTCTAAGATACGGCGCGAGTTCACTAACTTCCTCAACCTTCGTTAATGCGGGTTCGTAACCTGTCAACCCTGAAGCAACAAAGTCTGTCAGCGAGGCATCGGGGTCGGCCATCCAGGTCTTTTTTTCGCGTTCATAAAACGTAGTCCAGGGGTACGAATTACAGGAAATATGCATTGGAGCGGGAGCCGACTCAGCCAGCAAGGGCGTGTTGTCAGTTAGGAGAGATGTTCCGGCGATGCCCGAAAGGGTGGCCAGAAACTGTCGGCGGTTGGGAGTCATGGGGGTAAGTTAGGTTGCTTACCCCTATAAACAAAAAACACCCGGCTTCTAACCGGGTGTTGCAAACGTATGATGGACGCGGGGCCGTTCTACGACAAATACTTCCGCAGCATCCAGGCCATTTTTTCGTGAGCTTCCATCAGACCCGTCAGGAAATCGGCGGTGCCGGCATCGTCCAGTTCTTCATCGGCCTTCTTCACATCGTTGCGCAGCTCGCGGGTAATCTGCTCATGGTCAGCCAGCAACCGCTCGAACATGTGGAGTGTTTTCACCTCGCCACTTGTGTCTTCTTTCAGGCTTGTTCCGCCAATAAAATCCGCCATTGTTGACAGAGGCTTGCCCCCCAGCATCCGAATGCGTTCGGCCACCTGATCAATCATTTCTTCCAGTTCGTGATACTGCTCCTCAAAAAATTCGTGGTATTCCTTGAAGCTTGGACCAGCCACATTCCAGTGGTATTTACGGGTTTTAATGTACAAAACGTGCAGGTCGGCCAAATAGGCGTTCAGCATTTCGTTGTCCTGCTTGAGCACGTCCTTGTCGAGGCCAATATTGGGCTGAATATTCCTCACGCCCTGTTCTTTAGTTTCCGTTTTATTCATTTCAGTAGTCATAATATTGAGTCTGTAAGTTATATGGGAATAACCCGATGGAGTGGAAATTGTTGTGTGGGAAGATTTTCTCACACCAATTCACCCGCTCCTCCGCCCCCCGGCGTTTCAATTCGGATGCGCTCGCCCGCTTGCATAGCCCGCGTGAAAATGCCGGGAAGTTCCTCCGAATGACCGTCAACCGCAATCAGCGTTTGCCGCCCAACCTGCCCCGGTTCGCCCCCGTTCAGGCCGTAGGGAACCACCATCCGGTGCTGACTGAGCAACGTGGCCTGCACAGGAGCCAGAAACTCAATCTCCCGGATAATACCATCGCCCCCTTGCCAGGTGCCCTTTCCCCCCGAACCGGCCCGAATACTGAACTCACGCAGGCGAACGGGATAACGACGTTCTAACTCTTCGGGATCGGTGAGTTTGGTGTTAGTCATGTGCTGATGCACCGCCGAGCGACCATTGGCCCCCACGGTCGCACCTGTCCCACCGCCGATGGTTTCGTAATACCCGAAATCGGCTGACCCAAACAGAAAGTTGTTCATGGTGCCGTAGCTACAGGCCGCCAACCCCAGTGCTTTCAACAGGGTATCGACTAATCGTTGGCTCACCTCGGTGTTGCCACCCACCACCGCCGGGCAGGCTTCGGGTTGGTCGTCGGGAAAAATAGGGTTCAGAAACGACGATTCGGGCAATACAAACCTTACGGGAGCCATCAGGCCTTCGTTCAATGGAATATCTTCCGG
>JAJAYX010000868.1 GCA_026785985.1 Rudanella sp.
CTGAGTGGAAACAGTACGTTCTGCCAGGGGCAGACGAGTCAACTCATGGCAACTGGAGCTGGAACGTTCCGCTGGAGTACCAACCAGACAACGCCTGCCATCACGGTGGCCGCTACGGGTAACTACAGCGTGACGCTGACGGGGGCCAATGGCTGTACAGCGGTGGCCAGTCAGGTGGTAACGGCGGTATCCTGCACAACGGCTTCGCCCACGCCAACAGGTTGCGGCAGTCCGGCCAACACGCTGGGTGGTCCGCTAGTGGTGACGGGCGTAACCGATATCAGTTGTGCAACGGGCACCTTCCGTATCCTGACAACGGGTGGCAATAGTCAGCCTGTCAATTTCGCGGGTATCACCGGGTTGAGCAATGTGGATCCTTACAATTGTGTACGGATGGTGGATGGGCCGGACTTGGTACGGGCCATTAACAGCCCCACTTCCGATGTTGGTTCGTTTAACGTGCGGGGTATGCAGATTAACAATGGCAGCAGCAACAGCTTCAGCTTTGATTTCAAAGGCTACTGCACCAGCACCAATCCGCCCTCGTCAACTACCACAGTTCCGCCCTCTTTAACAACCAGCAGCCCAACGCCAACGGGTTGTGGTAGCCCAACCAATACTATTGGTCAAGCATTGGTTATTGTCGGTGTAACGGATGTGAACTGTGCGACGGGTGCATTCCGCATCCTGACTACAGGGGGCAACGGTCAGCCAATCAACTATGCCGGTATCGTCGGGTTGAGTAATGTAGACCCTTACAACTGTATGCGGATGGTGGACACGCCGGACTTGGGAAATGCAATCAATAACCCCAATTCGAACGTTGGCCCATTTGATTTGCGAGGTGTACAGGTTGCTGGCAGTACCAGTAACACGTATGTATTCGACTTCAAAGGCTACTGCGTCAGCACCAATCCGCCCAGCAGCACAACAAGCACACCCCCAAGCTCGACAACTACTTCGCCAACTCCAGCCGGATGCGGTAGCCCAACGGCTACATTGGGTCAGCCGCTGGTGATTACCGGGGTTACCGACGTAAGTTGTGCTACGGGTTCGTTCCGCATTCTGACAACGGGTGGCAATGGTCAGCCGATCAACTATGCGGGTATTGTGGGCCTGAGCAGCATGGCTCCTTACAACTGTGTACGGATGGTGGATGGACCTGACCTGGTGCGGGCAATCAACAATCCTGGCTCCGATATTGGTCCGTTTATGTTACGCGGTATGCAGGTCAACAATGGCACTACCCCCACGTTCCCGTTCAACTTCAAGCAGTTCTGTACGGGTGTTGCCCGCCGGGCAAATGCCGAACACGTGAGCGAACTGGAGGTAACGGTACTGGGCAACCCGACTCTGGGCGAGAGTGTTGAAATTGTAGTTGGTAATACGGCGGGCGAACAGGTGGACATCCGGGTGAGCAACGGAATGGGTCAGCCGGTGAGCGAACAACGTGCTTCCTCGGTGGGTAACACCGCCCGTGGGCAAGTACGGTTAGGGACTTCGGCGGGGGTTTACCTGTTGCAGGTCAGCACACCAAACCGAACGAAAACGGTGAAAGTGGTACGCCAGTAGCGTAACTGCAAGTAGTTCGATTAAGCCCGCTCCCAACTATTCAGTCGGGAGCGGGCTTTTTTTAGGGGTGAATGTGCAAAAAAACACATCCCCGTTTGACAGATAAATTTTTCATTCCTATACTTGCGTAAGTTCTTACATAATAGCTTCTATATGGCAACAATTTACGATGAAATGGGGAAAATGGCGATGGGAAGCCGATTGCGCCGATTGGCCGAAGCCTTCACTGATGAAAACCGGGCGGTTTATACTCAAAACGGTATTCCGATAGAGCCACGCTGGTTTCCGGTGCTTTATGCCCTCTGGAAAAAAACGGACGAATCAAAAACGGGCCTGACCACCACCGAAATTGCCGAATGGATTGGTCATAGCCATGCCTCGGTGAGTCAGATTGTGAAAGAGATGACCAAAAACGAAATGCTTGAAACGGTCAAAAGCGAAACCGATGCCCGCTGTAGTCATTTGAGTTTGTCCAAAAAAGCACATTCCCTTTTGCCGGCTTTAGAAAACCAATTGGCCGATGTGGAGGCCGCCGTGGAGCAACTACAGCGCGAATCGCAGTTCGACCTGTTCCGGGCCATCACCGAAATGGAGTACCTGCTGGAAAAGAAAAGCCTGCTCGACCGGGTGCGTGACCAACGCAAACTCCGAGAAAGCTGCGAAGTGGCCATCGTCAACTATACCCCCGAATACCACGATGACTTCAGGAGCCTGAACCACGAATGGATCACCAAACATTTCAAACTCGAAGAAAGCGACAACCTCGCCCTCGACCACCCCGAT
This sequence comes from Rudanella sp., assembly GCA_026785985.1. Taxonomy (GTDB): domain Bacteria; phylum Bacteroidota; class Bacteroidia; order Cytophagales; family Spirosomataceae; genus Rudanella. Next base: position 2,356 of record JAJAYX010000868.1, read on the forward strand.
GAGAAAATTCTGCAACCCGGAGGGCGCATTTTTCTGGCTACTTATCGGGGCGAGGTTGTTGGCACCTGTGCCCTTATCAAACTGGATGCGGCCCGCTATGAACTGGCGAAAATGGCCGTTACGGAACGCGCTCAGGGGAAAAATATTGGCTACCTCCTTGGCAAACACAGTTTAGACCAAGCCCGTGAGTTGGGCGCAACATCCGTATTTCTGGAGAGCAATACGAAACTAAAACCCGCCATTACGCTCTATCATAAACTGGGTTTTCAGAAAATTGTGGGGCCACCATCACCCTATGAACGGGCCAACATTCAGATGGAAGTGGTTCTGTAAAGATTCTTGGTGAAAGACAATTTTTACCGACAATTGGATAGCCAATTGTCGCAACCGTTCGGCTAACCTGCAACTCTCTTTGACCGCTACACAGCAAGCGGAAAAAATCTCCTCCCCATTCTAATTTGCTTACCTTAATAGGGGACTTTCCTTTCTTTTGTTCAGTCTGGCGCGGTTCGGGCAGTAGTCCCGTTAACCGACTAACTTGTAGTGAGTATGTGGATTGTTCGTTTAGCCTTAGAGAAAAAGTACACAATTGCGGTGATGGCCCTTTTGATTATGATCATGGGGGGCGTGTCGGTTATGCAGATGCCAACCGACATTTTTCCGCGCATCAACATCCCGGTTGTAACGGTCTTGTGGGGCTACAATGGGTTGTCGGCCAAGGAGATGGAGACCATGATTACCAACTTCTCCGAAACCTCGCTCATCAACAACGTAGGCGACATTCAACGGGTCGAATCACAGACGTATAACGGAACCTCCGTTATTAAACTCTATTTTCAGCCCACCGTAAAAATTGAGGAAGCCCTGGCCCAGGTATCGGCCATTTCGCAGACAATTCTGGTCAGAATGCCGCCCGGCACCCAGCCACCCCTCATTGTTCGCTACAATGCCACCGATGTGCCGGTGTTGCAACTCGGTCTTTCGTCGGACAGCCTGAGCGAATCGCAGATCACTGATTATGCCGCCACCCGAATCCGGCCCCAGGTATCAACCGTGCCGGGTGGTCGTTTGTCGCAGCCGTTTGGTGGAAAAGCCCGGCAAATCATGGTCGATCTGGAGCCGGAACAACTTCTGGCTCATGGTGTTACCCCCGAAGAAGTAGTAAATGCGGTGTCGGCCCAAAACCTGACGCTACCCAGCGGCAACCTTCGTCTGGAAGATCGCGAATACATGGTTCGGCTCAACTCGAAGCCGGAGGTGATCTCGACACTCAACGATATTCCCATCAAGACCATCGGCAGCACCACCGTTCACATGCGCGACGTGGCCAATGTGCATGATGGAGCCGCCGTGCAAACCAATGTAGTGAAACAGGATGGAAGCCGGGGCATTTTGATGAGCATTGTGAAAACCGGCAATGCCTCCACCACCCGCATTGTCGATGAACTCCGCAACCGGGTTTTCCCCACCGTTCGGGCGGCTGCCCCGTCGGGTTTGCGCGTGGTCGAGTTGTTCGATCAATCGGTGTTTGTGCGGGCTTCCATCAAGGGTGTAATCATCGAGGGCATCATTGCGGCTCTGCTCACGGCGGCCATGATTCTGCTCTTTCTTGGTAGCTGGCGAAGCACCCTGATTGTGGCCGTGTCCATTCCGCTGTCCATTCTGGTTTCGCTCACGACCCTTTATCTGCTGGGCGAAACGCTCAACATTATGACTCTCGGCGGCCTTGCCCTCGCCATCGGTATCCTGGTGGACGATGCTACTGTGACCATCGAAAACATCCACCGAAACGAAGAACTGGGCCTGCCATTGCGGGAAGCCATTCTGGAAGGTGCCCGGCAAATTTCTACGCCCACGCTCGTGGCCACCATGACCATCTGCATCGTTTTTGTGTCGGTATTGTTCCTCGAAGGCCCCGCCCGATTCCTGTTTGGGCCGTTGGCGATGGCGGTCGTTTTTGCCATGATCGCTTCCTATGTTCTCTCGCGGACGCTGGTGCCGATGATGGCCGATCTGATGCTGAGGGGGGAGGGGCATAAGCAAACAAACACCTCACCCCAACCCCTCCCCGTTAGGGAGGAGCTAAACCATCCGGGTTCACAAAGCCCCTCCCTACCGGGGAGGGGTTGGGGTGGGGTGTCTTTCCTCGACCGCTTTAACCGGGGTTTTGAGCGGTTTCAGGGTAGCTACCTGCGGGCCTTAAAATGGTCGCTGGATCATCGGATGGCAGTTTTTGTGGTTTTCCTGTTGATAATAGGCGTTACGGTGGCGATGATTCCCTTTGTTGGGCGCGACTTTTTTCCGCGTGTCGATGCGGGGCAAATCAAACTGCACC
>JAJAYX010000869.1 GCA_026785985.1 Rudanella sp.
GTATACGGGTTATCCGTTAGCCGAAAAAGCCCGCTTTGCCAGCAGCGACTCCACGTTGGCCGACATCTGGAACGTGGGGTGGCGCACTGCCCGGCTCTGTGCGGGCGAAACCTATTTCGACTGCCCCTATTATGAACAGTTACAGTATGTGGGCGACACGCGGGTGCAGGCCATGATTTCGCTGTATGTGTCGGGCGATGACCGGCTCATGCGCAAGGCCCTGCTCGATTTCGATCACAGCCGTATTCCTGATGGCCTCACCCAAAGCCGCTACCCCAGTGCCGATTTACAGGTGATTCCTACCTTTTCGCTGTTTTGGGTCTGTATGGTACATGACTATTGGATGCACCGGCAGGACGAAGCATTCGTGAAGTCGCTGTTGCCGGGTATGGCGAGCGTGATGCGCTGGCACGAACAACGATTAGCCACCAACAACCTCAACGGCCCCCTTGAATGGTGGAATTTTGTGGATTGGGCCTGGCCCTGGAGCGAAGAAGCCCGCATTGGCGGGGTGCCGCCGGGTGTACGCGATGGTTCTTCTACACTGTCGCTTCAACAAGTTTATACATACCTGCGGGCAGCAGAGGTGTTTGCGCATTTCGGGCAGAACGATGTGGCTGAAAATTACCGGGGTATGGCTGCCCGCATCAAGAAAGCCGTGCGCGAAACCTGTTGGGATGCCAATCGGGGCTTGATGGCTGACACCCCGGCCAAAAAGTCGTTCAGTCAACATGCCAATATCCTGGCTATTTTGACCGATGCAGTTCCGATAGCGCAGCAACCCGCGCTCCTCCAAAAAACAATCGATCCGGCGGCCCGGGTGGCCACCGACATTACCCAGGCAACCTTCTATTTCAAATATTATTTGTTTGAGGCCCTAAAAAAAACGGGCATGGGCGATCAGTTGGTGCCGCAACTCAAACCCTGGCGCGATATGCTCGCAATGGGCCTGACCACATTCGCTGAAAACCCCGAACCGACAAGGTCGGATTGCCACGCCTGGAGCGCGTCGCCCCTCTATGCGTTTTTGTCAACTGTTTGTGGCATCAACCCCGCCGAGCCGGGTTTCCGCTCCGTCCGAATCGAGCCGTTTTTGGGCAACCTGAACTTTGCCGAAGGACAAATGCCCCACCCATCGGGCGAGATTGCCGTTCGGTTTGAAAAAACGCCTGTCGGGGGACTCAAAGGCACTATTTCGTTGCCAATGACCCTGACTGGCACCTTACTCTGGAAAGGCAAAACGCTGCCGTTGCGGGGCGGCAAGCAGGAGGTTAGTTTGTAGCCTCAATCACCGCCGGGTTTCGGAATTCTTTTTGCTCGCCATACGACACATACCCCAGCATGTTGGTAAGCAACTGCGTTTTTTCAATCTGAATGGGAGGGCGGTTGCCATGACTGTGCCCATAAATCCAGACATCAGGTTGGGTTTGCAGGATAAAATCGTCCAGATCGTTGGCGAACCCCTGTTGCAGCTCGCTGTTTTTGTAGCGCGGATGCACACACTGCAACGAGGGTAAATGGTGGGTCACAACAATTGTTTGCCCCTGGAAGGGTTTGGCAAATTCAGCTCGAAGAAACGCCATCGACGGTTCATGAAGCCGTTTAGTATACATCGCCGGGGTCAGCGTCCGCCCCGAATACCGGATCAGATCGAAATCAGACATGCCCCGTCCAATGGTCCACTCATTTTGTTCGTCGATGTGCGACCACAGTGTAGTGAGTAAAAATCGCGTTCCTTCAATAATTTCTGCCACATTATGCACTAAGTGAACATTGGGACAAACTTCGATTTGCACTGGTTTTTCGAGCATGAGCGTGTCCCAACTGCGGTAAAACTCGTGGTTGCCCGGAATCCATAAAACCCGTTTAAACTGTTTGCTCAACGATTTGAAAAACGACTTGTCGAAAGCCCGCACATTATAATAATTCAGGCTGGTAATGTCGCCTGCCAACACCAATACATCACCTACTGGCTCGATGGGGTTACTCGTGATATATTCCTGATTATGAACGAATTCGAGGTGCAGATCGGAGCAATATTGAATGATCATGAGCAAGTCAGCTTACAGATTTATGACTTAAATATAGTATTACTTTTTGGGTGTTCGCCTGAGAACGCTATTGAACGACAGGGTTGCAACACCATGAGATATATCAGAACGGTCTACCCCCGTTCAACTATTTATTAATCTATAGGCCATAAATATCCATTTAGGATGCCAAACACTTTGTGGTACACAAAGAGTTAGCACTTCACTTCGTGGAAACTCGGTTAGACCTCCTACAAATTAAGATAAGGCTCAAAATATCAAAAGTGAACGTTTGGGTAAACAGCAATCGTGCATTACTTTTGTGAGCCAATAAAAGTTGGTAAGCATTATGTATAATAACTCACTAAATAAATCATTGAAAATGAGTCGCTTATCAGGGTTTTGCGGAGCCTTGGCTCTTTCACTGACATTGCTCTTCAACGGTGGTCAGGTGAATGGGCAAGACCCGACGGCAGCCGCCGGTGGTGGTCCGGCTGCTGCAACACCCGCCCCTGCAAGTGGTGGTGGTGATGTCGTAAAAGGAGAAGCACTATTCAAAGGTAACTGTGCTCAGTGCCACGCTGTTACTGCTGAAGTTTTGGTTGGACCTGGTCTACAGGGGGTTCGTCTGCGGACACCGGGAGAAGCCTGGTTGCAGAAATGGATTCGTAATTCATCAACGCTGATTGCCACAGGAGATGCTTATGCCGTTCAGGTTTTCAACAAATTCAATAAGGTGCAGATGCCAAGTTATGCAAACTTGACTGATGACGATATCAAGGGTATTCTCGATTATGTCGACTTAGCTAATGCACCCAAAACTGCTAACGTTCCTACAGGAGGGCCAACAATTGGTCTTGGCCCGGCTCAATCCGGCGAGGGTGGTTCCCCATCAGGCCTGTTCACGTTTGTACTGGTTGCTCTGCTGGTAGTGATGTTGCTCGTACTGGGCGTTTTGCTCATTATCGTCACGATTCTGTCTAAAGCGGTTCAGCCGAGTGTAGCCATGCTGGATGGAACTTCTTCAAAAGCCAGTCTGGTTAATCAGTTGCGTACCGGCCTGACAAACACAGCGAATAACCCAATCATTCGCTCAGTGGTGGTTTGGTTATTTGTGTTGATCGTGGCTAAAGTGGTTATCGACGGCTCATTCAGTGTGGGTATTCAGCAGGGATATGCACCCAAGCAGCCTATCCAGTATTCGCACAAGCTCCACGCAGGTCAGTACAAGATCGATTGTAATTATTGCCACACAGGCGTGAACAAAGGCAAGTCGGCTACCATTCCGGCAGCAAACATCTGCATGAACTGCCACGGCGTTATCAAAAAGGAGTCGCCGGAGATTCAAAAGATTTACGCAGCCATCGAACAGAATCGCCCTATCGAGTGGATTCGGGTTCACAACCTGCCCGATCTGGCATACTTCAACCACGCCCAACACGTAAACGTGGGTAATGTACAATGCCAGACCTGCCACGGCGAAATTGAAAAGATGGAAGTCGTTGAACAACGATCGTCCCTCACAATGGGCTGGTGTATTGATTGTCACCGTAAAACGGAGGTAAACACCAAAGACAACGCCTACTACGACAAGCTCGTTGCCCTACATCGCAAAGAGACTAAGGAGCCGCTCAAAGTGGCCAATATCGGTGGACTTGAATGTTCAAAGTGCCACTACTAATTCGATTTTCATTCAATTAAATATGGAGAATACGACTAAACGGTATTGGAAGGGGGTCGAAGAATTACGGAATGATACTCAGTTTGTGAAAAACGCGAACTCTGAGTTTAGTAACGTGGATTCAGAAGAAGACCTGTTAGGGAAAGACCCCCAACGCCGTGACTTTTTGAAAGTAATGGGTTTTGGCTTGGCCGCTGTCTCACTGGCGGCTTGTGAAACGCCCGTCCGAAAGGCAATTCCTTATTTGAACAAGCCTGAGTTTACGTTCCCGTCTATTTCTGACTATTACGCATCAACGTATACTGAGGGTGGCGACTATGCTCCCGTGTTGGTTGAAACGCGGGAGGGACGACCCATCAAAATTGAAGGGAATCCGGCTTCAAGCATCACCCGGGGCGGCACAACAGCCCGCGTTCAGGCTTCGGTGCTGTCGTTGTATGACATCGACAAATTGAAAGGCCCCAAACGTGGCGATGCCGATATCGATTGGGCCGTTGCCGACCGGGAGATCATTAACCAACTGAATACGGTTGCTGGTCGTAACGGAGTTATTCGACTTGTTTCAAGTACCATTATCAGCCCATCAACGAAAGCTGTAATCGCTGAGTTTGTGGCTAAGTACCCAACAGCCCGCCATATTATGTACGATGCCAATTCGGTGTCGGGATTAATTCAGGCCAATCAGGCATCGTTTGGTCAGGCTGTTATTCCATCCTATCGGTTCGATCAGGCTCAGACTATTGTGAGCATTGGGGCCGATTTTTTAGGAACGTGGGTAGCCCCGTTAGATTTTTCCCGGCCCTATGCGGAGACCCGTAAATTGGGTGCGACCAAGAAAAATATGTCACGCCATTATCAGTTTGAGACCTTGCTGTCGATGACTGGTTCTAATGCTGACTATCGTGGAACCTACAAGCCTTCGCAGGAGGGTCTGGTAGTGGCTGCTCTCTATAATAAGGTAGCCGCTAAGTTAGGCGGTGCGGCCCTCGGTGGTGTTGCCGCTACTGAAGTACAGTATCTCGACAAAGCAGCCACCGACCTGGCTAACTCACGAGGACGTTCGCTGGTGGTTTGTGGGTCAAATGACCCCAACGTTCAGATCGTGGTGAACGCACTAAACAGTTTGCTAGGCAGTTATGACACAATTATCGACCTGGGAACACCGCTGAATTATCGTCAGGGGAATGACCAGCAGATGAACGCCTTCATCAACGAAGCAAAATCAGGCACGGTTCAGGCGGTCATGTTCTTCGGAGCTAATCCGGTTTATGATCACGCTCGTGGTGCCGAACTGGCTCAGGCATTGTCAAAAATGGCTTTGTCGCTTTCATTTGCTGATCGGGCTGATGAAACGGCTTCTTTATGTAAGTACATTACACCAGCTCCTCATTATCTGGAGTGTTGGGGTGATGCCGAACCAAAGCGTGGCTTCTATAGCATTGCTCAACCGGCTATTACCAATATCTTCAAAACTCGTCAGTTCCAGTCAAGCTTATTGACATGGGCAGGTCGTCCCAACGATTTCCAGGCTTACCTGAAAAACTTCTGGCGAACAACGTATTATTCACAAGTAAGTGGCTTTGCCTCGTTCGATGCTTTCTGGATTCAGACCTTGAACGACGGTGTTTTTGAGCCAAACAAAGGCACAGCTTCCGGGGGAGGGGGTACATTCAATGCCGGGATTGTAGATCAGGCGGCTGCTGCCATCGCGCAACGTTACCGCCCAACAACCAATATGGAACTGGCTCTTTATGAGAAAGTAGGTATTGGTACGGGTTCACTGGCGAATAACCCCTGGCTTCAGGAGTTGCCTGATCCCGTTACAAAAGCAACCTGGGACAATTACGCTACTATCTCGCAGAAAACAGCCGCCGATAAAGGGTGGGAGCAGGGCGACATGGTGAGTGTATCGGTTGACGGCAAACAAGCCGTTGAGCTGCCCGTTGTGATTCAACCTGGACAGGCCGATAATACGGTTGGCGTTGCTATTGGTTATGGACGGGAAAAAGGCGGACGGTCGGCCAATAATATTGGCAAAAACGCCTATCCACTTGCGTCGATTGTAAATGGGTATGTGATGATGTCGGCCATGAATGCCAAGGTTGACGGAATCAGTGGTCGGCGTGAAATCGCTCAAACGCAAACGCACGACACGGTCATGGGCCGTCGGGCCGTATTGCAGGAAGCCACACTGGCCGCTTACAAAAAAGACAAAGCCGCAGGAAGCTACCGCCCGAAAGTACAAACCTCAGAAGGCCCCGTTGACCCGACCGATATTACCCTGTGGAATGGCTACGGAAAACCGAACCATTCATGGGGTATGGTCATTGACCTGAATTCGTGTATAGGTTGCGGCACCTGTATTGTTGGGTGTAACTCCGAAAATAATATTCAGGTAGTTGGCCGCGACGAAGTTATTCGTCGTCGCGAAATGCACTGGATGCGCATTGACCGCTACTACAGCAGCGATGGCCACGAAGGTGATTACGCAGCAATGGAAGTTGCCTCGGCAAACCCGGAGGTAACACACATGCCGATGTTGTGTCAGCACTGTTCAAACGCCCCCTGCGAAACGGTTTGCCCGGTTCTGGCAACCACACACAGTACCGAAGGTCTAAACCAAATGACCTACAACCGGTGCATTGGGACTCGCTATTGCGCCAACAACTGCCCGTATAAAGTGCGCCGGTTTAATTGGTTCAAGTACTTTGACAATGACAACTTTGATTACCACTTCAATAACGACCTCGGTAAGATGGTCATTAACCCGGACGTAACCGTCCGGTCGAGAGGGGTAATTGAGAAGTGTTCGTTCTGTGTTCAGCGTATTCAGGAGGTCAAGTTGACCGCCAAGAAAGAACGCCGTCGTCCATTGCCCGATGAGGTTCAGGTGGCCTGTGCGCAGGCCTGCCCGACCAGTGCCATCGTGTTTGGTGACATGAATAACCCTGAAAGCACCATCTCGAAAGTGCTGGCAACAGAACTGGAGTCACGGGCTTTCCACGTATTGGAAGAGATCAATGTTCGGCCTCAGATTTCGTATCTGACCAAGATTCGTAATAAAGACGAAGCCCCGAAAGAGAAATCTGTTCAAGAATCGCAAGCGTAGTTTTTTAATGAGCCAACGTAATTAATTGATATAAAACCATGCACATCACTTCGTCCGTTAGAACTCCGCTCGTTACCGGTGGTAAAACATACGCCGATGTAACAGAGGACGTTAGCCGACAGGTTGAAGGGCCTCCCACCCGTGAGTGGACGATAGCTTTCACCATTTCAGTAGTCGTATTGCTTTATGGAACAGCCTGCGTGTTCTGGACATGGTGGGAGGGCTTAGGCGTTTGGGGTTTGAATAAAACCGTGGGCTGGGCCTGGGATATCACCAACTTTGTGTGGTGGGTAGGTATCGGTCATGCCGGTACACTGATCTCCGCCATCCTGTTGCTGTTTCGTCAGAAATGGCGGACGGCTGTGAACCGGGCGGCTGAAGCCATGACGATTTTTGCCGTTTTGTGCGCAGCGAGTTTCATTTTTTTGCACATGGGCCGCCCTTGGCTGGCTTATTGGGCATTGCCACTACCAAATACGTTCGGTTCATTGTGGGTGAACTTCAAGTCGCCCCTGGTATGGGACGTGTTCGCCATCAGTACCTACTTCACCGTATCACTGGTGTTCTGGTATATGGGTCTAATTCCTGACCTCGCTACCATCCGCGACCGCGCCCGCAGCAAAGTATCTCGTTATATCTATGGTGCTTTATCGCTCGGCTGGAACGGTTCGGCTAAAACATGGGCACGGTATGAATATATGAGTTTGA
>JAJAYX010000870.1 GCA_026785985.1 Rudanella sp.
CCGTTACTGAGATATCGCTACCCAGAACGGCCAGCGCATTGTTCAGCATGGGCAAACTAAGATGGGCCAATAAAACGGACACAGCCACTGCTGTCAGCGTAATGAGTGTTGTTTCGGTAAGGAATTGCCCGATCAACTGGAAGCGCGTACTCCCCATTACTTTCCGAACTCCTACTTCTTTCGACCGCTTGAGCGCGTAAGCCGTAGCTACGTTGACGAAATTTATACAAGCTGCAATGACCAGAAATAAACCGATAAGAATCAGGGCGTATAAAATCGGGCGCGGAGCGGTTCCCCCATATTGCGGATTGTGATTCAAATCAGCGAGCGGAAGCGCATGAAAATCCAGTAGCTTAGCCTCTTTGGTAGTCAGGTATTTACGGCCAGTAGCCAGCAGCGCATCGGTCAACCGCAGCGGGGATACCCCCTCCCGCAGGGCCACGAAGCACATGGTTGTAACACCCTCCCAATTTTGCATGGCTCGTTTGCCCCCATCGCCCATCAACGTCGGCACTGTACTGTATGAAATGAGCACATCGTACCGAAGTTTCGTGTTCGACGGCGGATTTTTGATGATCCCCGTTACAGTCAGATTGGACTGATTGTCAAAGTGGAGTACACGACCAATAGCATTTTCGGTATCGAAGTATTTTCGGGCGTATCGCTCCGACAGGACGACCGTATTGGGTGCGGATAAAGCCGTTTTAGCATTTCCGGCAAGCCATTTTACGTCGAACACATCAACGAATTGCGGCTCGGTAAAGCAAATATTCCTTGACTCCTCAAACTTCTTCGTAAAGCCTCCGTTGCCATTTGGAACGCTGACAATTCGCCCAAATATATTTTCGAGCCGGACGGCACTTTCCACAAACGGATACTTCCGACGAAGTACATCGCCCAAGGGCCGGGGCGTGGCATCGGTTGGCATGACATGCTCGTGCCGAATGTCGGTTACGATCCAGAAGGTGCGGTCGGCTTTCGCATGATACCGGTCAAAACTAAACAGGTAGCTGACCAACAGGAAAATGACAATGCCACAAGCCAGCCCGGTTGCCAGCCCAAAGACATTGATCAGGCTAACCTGCCGGTTTCGCCATAGGTTACGAAGTGAGATACTGAGGTAGTTGCGTAACATGATTTTTAGGGATTAAGGAAGAAAGGGGCTTGGTTAATTATTTTTAGGGGTTAAGGGAGAAAGGGGCTTGGTTTATTTCCCCTTTCCTGCGCCCTACCTTTTCGCCCATTATTCACTTCGTAATGATTTGACCGGGTTCATCAGGGCCGCTTTCACGCTCTGGAAACTCACCGTTAGCAGCGCAATCGTCACCGCCAGCAGGCCCGCCAGGGCGAACACCCACCACTCGATGTCGATTTTGTAGGCGAAGTCCTGTAGCCAGCGGTTCATGGCGTACCAGGCAATCGGGCTGGCAATAACAATGGCGATCAGCACCAGCTTCAGGAAGTCTTTGGAAAGCAGGGTTACAATGCTGGCGACACTCGCCCCCAGCACTTTACGAACCCCGATTTCTTTAGTGCGTTGCTCGGCGGTGAAGGCTGCCAGCCCAAACAGACCCAGGCAGGCGATGAAAATGGCTAAGCTGGTAAACAGCAGCAGCAACTGACCTTGCTTTTGTTCGGCAGCGTATTGGCGCGAAAAATTCTGATCCAGAAACTGGTAGTCGAACACGCCAGTAGGCTCGAATTGCCGGTACGTTTTTTCAAGAAGCGCCAGGGCTTCGGCGGCATGGCCCGCCTTGATTTTCACGTACAGATTATCCTGCTCCTCAACCGCGTAGGGCATCTGCATCACCAACGGCTCAATCTTGTGTTGTAGCGAGTAAATGTGAAAATCCTTCACCACACCCACCACCGTTTGTTCGGCCAGTTCGCCTTTGTCGCCGGTGTGAAATTTTGCCCGTTGGCCAATTGGGTTTTTCCAGCCAAGTTCTTTTACCAGCGTTTCATTGACGAGAATGGCCTGATACCGGTCAGCGGGCCTGTCGTCGGAGAAGTTGCGCCCCTGAACCAGGCCAATCTCCATCGTTTTCAGGAAGTCGCCATCCACCTGCATTGTCTTCGTCATCTTGGCCGCTTCCGCCATCTTTTCATCAACCTCGAAGTAGTAGCCGTTGCCGCCTAAACTATTGGTTCCGATGGGATTACCGGCTGCGGAAACGCCTTCGATCAACGGACTCTGGTGCAATTGTGCTTTGATGGCTGCCACCTGGGTGCGCGTCTTTTTGTCGTTCAGGTGGAAGGTCAACACCTGATCTTTGTTGAATCCCAGCTCTTTGTGGAGGGCGTACTGTAGCTGCTGATAAATAATGCCCGACGCGGCAATGAGCGCAACCGTGATCACGAACTGAAACGTAACCAGCATCTTCCGAAAAGCCACCGTGCCCGATTGATTTCCCATCTGCCCCCGCAAGGCCGCCACCGTGCGGGTACCCGACAAAAACAGGGCGGGGTAGCTGCCACTCAGCAAACCCGTCAGCACGGCAAAGCCCACGATGGCCAGCAACGTATATCCGATACCGAACTGCCAGAAATTGAGCGTCTTGCCCAATAGGTCGCCAAATGAGGGCAGCATGAGTTGCGCCAACCAGATACCCAACACCGTTGCCAGCCCCGTGAGCAACAGGGTTTCGATCAGAAACAGCCCCGCCAGTTGCAGACGGTCGGAGCCGATGGCTTTCCGAACGCCCACCTCCCGAATCCGCATCACCGACCGGGCCGTGGCTAAGTTCATGTAGTTAATGCCCGCCAACAGCAGAATCAGCCCGGCAATGATCGCGAAAACCGATACGGTCTGGCTGTTCCCATTTGGGCTGATTTCGTATTCCAAATTCGAGTGCAGGTGAATAGACGGGAGCGGTTGCAACGCCATGTTGTAGGTAACAGAACCCATTTCGGGCTTGATATACCGCTCGAAGAACGCCGGGAACTTAGCGGTCAGCTTTTGGGGATTAGCTCCTTCGTGAAGCAACAGGTAGGTGTACAGATTAAACTCCTGCCAGCCACCCGTAAAATTGGCGGGTAACGACCGTATGCCACTGAATGTCAGGTGTGAGTTGGCTGGTACATCGTCAATAACGCCCGTTACGACATTGCCAAAATTGTTCTCGAACAAAACCGTTTTGCCTACTGCCCTGGCTGGATTACCAAACAGGCGAGTCGCTAAATCGCGGGTGAGCACAATCGACTGCGGTTGGCTGAGGGCCGTTTTGCCATCGCCATACAGGAAATGATGGCTGAATACCTGAAACAGGCTCGGATCGGCAAACATAATATCGTTGGCCTTCAGCTTTGTTTCGCCGTATTGCAGGGTACCGCCCCCCTCGGGCAAAATGCGAACGACCTGCTCAATTTCGGGGTAGTTTTGTTTGAGCGTCGGAGCGAATGGAGCCGAGGTGGGTGCCAGATTTAGGTTACCGCCCTCCCAGGTAGCATGATGCACAACCCGAAAAATCCGATTGGCTCGCTCATGGTATCGGTCGTAGCTCAACTCATGCGCCACATAGAGCGTAATGAGCAAACAGGTTGCCAGCCCAACTGCCAGCCCAAATACATTAATACCGCTATAAGTGCGGTTTTTCCACAGATTGCGGAGCGCGATTTTGAATGAGTTTTTGAGCATGATCTTGTTGAGTTTATTCGGAACGTAATGATTTGACCGGGTTCATCAACGCGGCTTTCACGCTCTGGAAACTCACCGTCAGCAACGCAATGCCCACCGCCAGCAAACCCGCCAGCGCAAATACCCACCACTCGATGTCAATTTTGTAGGCAAAGTCCTGCAACCAGCGGTTCATGGCCCACCACGCAATAGGCGACGCAATGACGATGGCAATCAAGACTAATTTCAGGAAGTCTTTCGAGAGCAGGGCTACAATGCTGCTAACCGATGCGCCGAGGACTTTGCGAACCCCGATTTCTTTGGTGCGCTGCTGGGCGGTGAAGGTGGCGAGGCCAAGCAGACCCAGACAGGCAACCAGTACGGCTAACAGCGTGAAAAAGCCGAACACCTGACCAAATCGCTCGTCGGCTCGGTATTGTTTGTCGTAGCTTTCATTCAGAAAAGAGTAGGCAAACGGGTCTGTTGGAAAAAACTGCGCCCAGGCTTGTTTAACAACTCCAATAGCGTGGCTTGGATTACCATTGGCCAGCTTGATGGAGAACTGCCCGTTGACACCGGGGTCTAACCGTAAAATTAAGGGTTCGTAAGCCTCCCGAAGCGACTGCTGGTGGAAGTCGTCCACGACCCCAACAATCGTGAGTATGTCGCCCCAGAAATCAATTTTTTGCCCTATTGCTTTCTCCGGGCTGGCGAATCCTAACTGCCTGATTGCCGTTCGATTGAAAACCACGGCATCTTTCTCGCCCAGCTTCGTATCGAACGTGCGCCCGGCAATTGCCTTCATGCCGAACGAGTTGATAAAATCATAATCGACATTGATGATACGGTACTGTTTGCCGGTTGCTTCGGGCGTACCTGCCAGCCGGATGCCTCCCGCGTTGAACTCCACCTTTTCGCCGGGAATAGCATCCGAAACAGCAATACTTTTGATGGACGACTGTTGGAGCAGATACGTTTTGAACGCCTTTGTCTGGTTAATTCGGGTTGAGTCATTC
>JAJAYX010000871.1 GCA_026785985.1 Rudanella sp.
AATGATCTGTTCGCCGTCCAGTTTTCGCTGAATAGACCGGGTGTCGCGGAGGGTGAACTGGAATTGGAACGTCATGTCGTTTTTCAACTTCTTGCGTTGACCATTTACCATGAAGGGCAGTTTGAAATTGTTCTTGGTATAGCCCACCGTTGTCGTGATGTCTTTGTTAGTCAGGTCGGCCACCTGCGAGTTCGAAAAGTTCAACGCTACATCGCGGCTTTGGTTGTATTCGAGTCGGCCCGACCAGCGGCTTTTGGTCTGAAACTGGATGCCAATCAGGGGTGAGAACCGCTCCTGCATCTGCATCGTACTCATCACAAATACCGGGATATAATCGCCGTTGAGCGTGGCCCGGTTGGCCAGCGGGTATCCCTGCACGGCCAGATTTACGTAGGTAGCCGTATAATCGAGCGACGAAATGAAGTTACCGACGCTGTAATTAGACGAATAGCTGTGGGCAATGGTAAACGAGCTGAACCGTTTTTTAAAGCCGGCTAAGTTGCTCAGACCGGTGTAATCCACCCGCCAGTTAGGCAAGGGGAAGTTATAGAACGGCGAAAACTTTGTCTTGTTCACGTCCTGACCACTGTATGCTGCGAAGAACGCCGGAATCAGCACATCCTGCGAGTTCTTGTTGTATTTGCCCGT
Organism: Rudanella sp.; assembly: GCA_026785985.1. Classification (GTDB taxonomy): domain Bacteria; phylum Bacteroidota; class Bacteroidia; order Cytophagales; family Spirosomataceae; genus Rudanella. Next base: position 649 of record JAJAYX010000871.1, read on the forward strand.
TCGGTCGGGGTTAGCCGCTTCCAAACGATTCAGGATAATCTGGCGATTATCTTCAAATTCCTTAAATAATATTGATGCGCTCAAATCCACTTTTGGGTTGAAACTGAGGTCTTTAAATGCTGTTCGGAACGACCAGAACGACATGCTGAACTGCCCGTTTCGCACCGGACTCTGACTCTCGAAATCGCCCCCGATTGTTGCCGGGCGGTAGAATTCCTGATAGGCATCGGAGCGGGTCAGGCGCATCTGAATATTCATGCGGAAGTCCTTGAACGGCTCCAGATTGGTGGTTGCCGTGAAGTTTTTGGCAATGCTTTGCTGGAAAGCGGTGTTCAATACGATACTTCGGGTTGTCCAGCCTTTTTCAGCTGCTTTTATCTGGATTTCACGATCCTGACTTCCCAGCACAAACGGCAGCCCAGGCGCCCCGGAGTTATCGAGACCAAAGAAACGGGGTGTGCGGAGGAAGCCCGGCAAAATGGTAGACTCCTGGATGATATACGAGAAGTTGATACCCCGCACCGTGAGCAAGACCCGCGTAGCCGCTTTGATCAGCCGGTTGTCATTGCGGGTGATTTCTTCAACATCACCAGGGCTGCGGGCAAAGTTTTTGCGCACCGGCGAGGGGGTGTTGGCCCAGCGCAGGGCTTTGATTTTGTTGTAGAGCAACACAAAGTCGATGCGGCCCGTGATGCCCCGTTCGCGGTTGTTGCGCAACACGTTGCCAAAGGCAGTTCCCGTCGAGTCGGTTAGTCCGTAGGCGTTGGCCTGGAACTGATAGCCCATCGCGTAATTCACATCGGCGGCAATCCAGTCGGTGAGGGGAAACTTGTCCAGGGGCAATCGGTAGGTGAAGCGAATGTCCTGCTGGTAGTTTTTCATCCGGCCCAGTTTCTGCACACTCCGCCATACCGAATCGCGTTTCCAGCCTTCGCTCACGTCGCCCGCCGGTTCGTCGATAATGGCGTTGGCCTGGGCTTTATAGGTCAGTAACAGGTTTTTGCTGAGGTTCCAGGTCAGGTCATAATACCGGTTGAACAGGAAGTATTTCTCGAACAAAGGCGCAACGCCCACCGTAGTCAGCCCGTTTGTGCTGGGGTCGGAGTTGCGAAGCTGGGTTTTAATGAAACTCCGATCCACATCGGTTCTGATAGAAACGATGGATGGCAACGGGTTAAAATTAAAGTCTTTAAGCCAAAATAAATATTTTCTGTCCAGACTTTTTACCGTCTTGAACGGCTCCCAGTTGAGCGGCTGCGGGCTATACGTATAGGTGATGCCACCCCGATACTGCCGCTGTGTGTACTCATCAGTCAGAATATTGGTGCGATCAATGTCATTGAAGGCATACGAAAAGCCGAAGTTTTCAATGTCGTAGAAATGGTTTTTACCCGCCGTCCCTACTTTCACTTTGCGCACGTTAGACAGGTTCAGGCCTCTGCGCCGGGTTCGGTCTTCCACCATGCGCCGGTAGGCCGCCCGCGCCGACCCCTCGGGGAAAGCCATCAACGCTTCCTCAAGCGGGTTGTCGGGGTCGAGTGGGTCGAAATGGGGAGCTACCCGGCGCGAGTCGATGTTGAGGTACATCGGAATACGGAGGCCCCAGCTTTCGGGGAAAAGTTTGTCGACCGAAATAGACGATGACACACCATATTCGGTGGTCAGGTCTCGGCTGCGTTCGCCGACTTTGGTTTGCACCCCGCCAAAGCCAAAGGTGGTCAGCTTGCCCGATGCCGTTACGTTGGCAATATCAGCCATTTTCAGGTTCAACGCGCCCACTGCCGCCCGGCCTGCCGTTTGGTCGTAGCCGTTGGTACGCAACTCATTCACCCAAACCACAAACGATTTGGGTTGCTGATCAACCGTTTTCGGGTTGCGAACGCCAATCATCACCGACTGCACCGCGCTCAAATCGGGGTTACCCACCACGGTAATCTTGTATCGCTTGTCGCTCGAAACACCTTCATAGGGCAGCGATGACTTGCGGGTAAGTTGCTGATTACGAGCGTTTTTTAGGTCGATCAGATCCTGGAGGGCAATGTCGATATCATTGTCGAGTGGCCAAATCCGGCGTTGAAAACTCTCGTCGTTGGGGTCGCCGTTGATGTTGGACGGTGTTGCCTGCAGGCCCGGCGTTTCAATTTCGTAATAGTTGTCGGTGAAGTCCGTACCCACCCGCATGAAGGCCGTAACGGCTCCACTTTCCTCGCCATCGTTGTGCATGTGCACGAACATCTTCAGCCGCTTGCGAAACAACAAATCGAGGTTCGTGATGCGGAACGCGCCCCGCGAATCACCATCGCGCAGGTTGGTCACGCTCAGCGCCATCGACTGCTCGTTCAGTTCGACGTTGGCAATCTGGGTGAAATCGCGGTCGCGGATGAAGCCGGGCGGCACCGTGTAGGTGTATTTGGTTTGCGGTTGCACACCACCCACCGTTGCAGTTGTGCTCGACTGACTGTTTTCTTCGATGTTTACCGTCGTCACTTTAAACTGAGCATCATACGGCTCCGGAACTTCCTGCAAACCACGTTGGTTCAGGTCGCCGAGGTAACGCCGGTATTGGTTGGCTTCCAGTTGCAATTGCCCGAATCGAAGCACCACCGGCTCCTGAAAATCAGTCAGATACATCCGAATAAACCGGATTGACTTGAAACCGTTGATGTTGCCCACCTTCCGGCTATATTCCCGTACCGGCACCCGAAACTGATACCAGACGGTGCCGTTCGTTTCCACTTTATCAACAATATAACCCTTGCCGACCTGCAATTGCCCAGGTTTCAAGTCAATGCCATATTCGTAGTAGGCTTCGTTATCGTTGATGGTATTGTCGATGTTCAGGTCTTCCAGATCGGGCAGGTTGGTGGACGATGGTGTCAGATACTGGTTGCGGTTATTGAGGTCTTTGGAGTTGCCGTCCATACCCATAAACTGCTTGTAGCGGGCCACAATATACTTCACCGAGTCGGCCTCGTTGCCCAAATAAAACTTAAAGTCGTCGTTAGAAGGGTCGCGCAGAATCTGCTCATATACCGCCGGACCAACCCGTTGCCGAATCTGGTCGAGGAATGGTTTGAATTTGGTCTGCTCCTGCGCATTGCTCAACCCATCCAGACCAACGTCCTGCTTCTCCAGTGCGCCTTCCGTATTCTGAAACGCATTGGTCACAAACTGTTGGCGAGTCACATAGCCCCAGGCCGTGGTGTCATTGTCTGGTCCCCGATCATCACGATTTATTTTCAGTCCGTTCTCGAAATTATACCGCCCGTCTTTGACCACGTCCTCCGAAATGTCGCCGAGGTTGAACAGCAGTCGCCCACCCGTGGTGTTGTTGCGGTTGCGCGACGGGTCAGGAGTGCCCCGTACCACGCCATTTTCGCCCGGCAAAAAGGGGTCCATCATCCAGAACGTCATCGTCTCGACATTGGCATTATCGAAGTCGATATCCGAACCAACGGCCCGCGTTACGGCTCCGAAATTCTGGCGCGGATTTTTCAGGGTACCGTCGGTATTCAAATCGGGGTTGTAGTTGTACATTCCCCGTTCGGCGGGGAAATAAGCCACATCGAGCACGTTAGTGGGCAATACAACTATAGGCGTTGACCGACCGGGGAACAGGTCGGTGGGCAGAAAATAGGTTTCGTAAAAATTCCTTTGCTCGTTTACGGGTATGTTTATCGAGATATTATTATTCAGGTTGGGGTTATAAATCGTCTGGTCAACCGAATACACCGAAATTTTGGCCCGGTTGTAGGCATATTCCAGCGGGTTCTGGAGCGTACCCTGCGGGAATTGCAGCGGGGTTGCTCCCAAACGCCAGCGCGTAGGTTGCCGGGTGAGGTCATAAATGGTTCGGGCGGCTTCAAAATCGTCGATAAACGAGTTGTCGTTTACGCGGGGCGCCACACCGGGGAAGAGTTGAGCCACCTCGCCCTGAAACGCGATGGTCGACATTTCTTTGGTTTGCAGCAACGGCATACGGTCTAAAAACCGCGTCAGGCCGTTCCAGTCGCGCCGGAGGTTGAAGTTGAAACCCAGAATGGTGTTGTTCACCGGCTCGTTGCCAATGGCCACACGAGTAAGGAAACCAGCCGGCGTTTCGCGCATGTTCATGGCCGTCATGCCAATGCTCATGTCGGGGCTGAGGGCATAATCAAGGCGCGTTCCGATCAACCTCCGAATCTGATTCTGGAACATATCGGGCAGTTCGTAGGAGATTCGAATCTCACGCCCCGATGCCACCACACCCTCGTTCACAATGCGGAGCTGACCCGTTGAGGACTCAAAAATATAGTCGCCACCGGGAGTCAGCGGCACCCCGCCCGCCGTCACCTGCACCGATTCTTCTTTCACGCCATAAGGCAGTTGAACGGCGGGGCCGCTTGCCGACTGCACATTGCCCCGCAGGAAAAACTTGTTGCGGTCGGGCAATTGCTGGGCATCGGCCAGGGTTTTGCGGTACAGTTCATCAAACACATACTTGGCCCGCAAATCTTCTTCCGACGCATCGAACTGCCGTGATAAATAGGAGCCGAACGGTTCCAGAATCGGAAAAATAATCCGTCCGTAACGGCTATCCACCGTCACGTTTTCCACAAAATCGAAGTTGCCATCGGGTTGCCGGTCCAACTGCTGATTCAGTTGATCCATGCCGAAAACCTGCACCAGTGGCTTGTCGCGCAGATTGGCTCCTTCCTGCAAGTTCGGGTTGTCGATGCCGGTTTGGTCATCTTTATAAACGATCCGTAACTGGAATCCCTGCCGATTAATTTGCTGGTTGCTAAGGGTATAGATGTTTTTCATCATCAAATCCCACATCGGCAACTGGAGGTTGTTGCGGATCGTGGCCGACTTAATCATCTTCAGCACCAGCACCTGATCGTCTTTCAGGTTTTGGTAATCTTCGGTGAGC
>JAJAYX010000872.1 GCA_026785985.1 Rudanella sp.
GCCCAATTGAGCTAAGGCAGGTTTCACGGCCTCGGTCACTGTCAAGTCAGAAACCTTCTTATCAAATGAAGCCCCCTGATCAATCCACCACGTTAGAATAGATACCTGACTTTCAGTGAGTTGAGTTTTGCCTTTCGGAGGCATGTGGTCATCGTCTTCAAGGGGTAACAGACACCGTTTCACTATCTGACTTTCCAGGCCCTTACCCGCCACGAAAACCGGCCCGTCTTCGCCCCCTTTTTTGAGCATCTCCGCCGTGTCGAAGCGTAGATCGCCTTTCGATTTTTCGGCATTATGGCATTGCACGCAGCGAGCCTGCAAAATGGGATTCACAACCTGCTCATAGACAAGGGCCTGATTCACATCGGCAATGGGCTTAATGGCCACTTCGGTTTCTTTGCGGGGTGGAATCCCGGCCAGTGTGCGGAAGGGTTCGGGCGTGTATTGGGTGAGGTAATCAGAGCCGTGGGTCAGGGAACCGCCATGATGCCCGGCAATCATCAGCAACACAATTGATAGCACCAAAGCCGGGGCATACAGAAGCGACGACAGTGGAATGCGGTCGCCGAAGCGATCTGATTTCATTACCCAGGCTACCCAGGCAAACGCAGCCACCCCGATGCCCTGCCACTGATGTTCTTCGAGAATCTCGGCATCGTAGCCTCCGCCAAGCGACAGCAGATAGCCAAACACACAGGCAACCGTTGCACTCACCGCCGACCAGAACAGAATAACACTGATGGTGGAGTCGCTCATATTGATTTTACCCAACCGACGACCCACTTCCAATACACCCGCAATGAGCAGAAATCCAATGGGCAGGTGAACGATGAGCGGATGGAAATGCCCAAAAAACAAGATCCAGTCAGAAGGGAGAGCGGGAGCCAATAGAAAAAAAGAAGCGATCATACAGAGGTTACAAGAAAGCTGGATAGCGTGATACGGTTAATCAACCACAACAACGGCGTGAATATCGACCGACGGAATCGTAAATAAAAGGGCATTGTTTTTATACAAAAAAGGAATGCGCTTGTTTTCAGGCTGTAGGGTCAGGTTTTTGGGGCGTGTATTGGTTCGATAAGTAATTGTCAATGGGCCAACAGGGGGAATCTCATCCGTCGAAAAAACAGCTTTATTTCCGTGATTTCCCGCCATGTTAATCAGGTTAATCATCGTTTTTTCCTCTTTTTGACTGAGAACAACTTGCACAAACGACGACCCGACCACCTCCACCTGTGGCTGGAACAACGTGCGGGCCAACGTCCCAATCACATGACGGCCAACGTGGGTTTCCCGCTTAAACTGTGCCTCGCCCACGTTGAGGTAAAGGCCCGCAATCTGCCCTTTTCCCAATTGACGGACAGAGGCCAATGGCCCAACCGGAAACCGCTGGTCGCGTTCGCTATACAGATGGCCAAGGGTTCGGGTGCCGGGTAGTGGCTCAAAAGGCTGGTAGGAACCACTAACCCCGGTTAGTTCATTGGCCAAGCCAAAGTAAGTAGCTGGCTGCGTTTTTTTAGTTAATGAAACCCCTAATTCATTGGCAAAAAGCGGCACCGTTTGGTAGCCCATCACCAATAAATTCCCCCCATCGTTCACATACTGCAACAGTTCGGCACGAAATGTATCGGCCAGGGTTGTCCATTCGGGAATCACGATCAACGGATACTTTCTCATTTGCCCGTGGAGGTGATGCTCCATCAAAATATCTGTTGATAACTGGCTGTACAGCAAACCATTGAGCGTGCCGATCAGGTTGCCCAGCAGCTTGTCATCGAACTGATAAACGCCCGTTGCATTGGTCTGGTGTGCCACGCCCGAATACAGCAAAGCCACCTGCGGAACCGACCGGGCCTTGTGACAAAAGGGTTGGCGAGCGCGGCAGAAACGAGCTAAATCGGCCATTGTCGTAAACGCCCAGGGGGTTAGGCTGGCATCCCGATTCTGCACCCAATAGGTCTGGAAGCCCCCACCCAGCGCAATAACCTGAGCGGCTTCCTGACACAGTTGAACCGCTGGTTTAGGCGTTCCGATCTGTTCAGAAAAGCTGTAGCCAAAGCTCCATGACATCAAATCCCAGGGCTTGCCCTGCGGGGCAATACACCGGGCATGAAACGCCGAACGGTTCGCTCCGTTGAGCGGGTCGGTATCGCCCGAAATAAAATCGACGGGCAGGCTTACCGGCTCCGGCATGAACGCCGAAAAAGCCCAATTACTGGCCACCTGAAAGCGTGGGTTGTACGCATGAAGTGCGTTGGTATAATGCGCTACATAGCGTTTAAAGGCCGTGCGTTGTTGCTCCATGAACAAGCCAAAACCGGGGTCGGTCTTTTGTTTGGGTATAGTACTCAAACCACTAACCTGCCGAAATGCAGCAGCCGATGCCGCTCCGTAATCAGGCTGAACCGCCCAACAATCGCCATCGACCCAGGCACCATCCACCCCGTAATCGCTGATTTCTTTCAACTGTGGAATCAGCAGGCTGTCGGAATAAGCACTCCAGAGCGATGCTTTCAGCGTATCCCGCTTCCCATTGGCCTGTATTCTGGCCCAGTTGGGATGGTGCAAAACAGCCTGATTATCCCATACCCCCGAATGATGGACATAGAGCGCGACACCGTGCCGGGCGGTAACATCCCGAAAGAGCCGCAGGGTGTTTTTCTCAAAACGAGTTGGCGCATGGCCAATTTTAGTTGGGTAACTCGTCACACCGAGGTGCCCTTTGCTGTCAACCTGAATAAAATCGGGTTTGACAAGCGTCAGCAAGCTGTCGACCATGCCCTCAGACAGCGTTTTGCCAATAAGGGTATCGTTCATACCCGCATGAAAATCAAAATGAAGCCCGAAGAAACTATCGGCCCGCCGTAACCTCGTTTTGCCAACGGATTGTCCTTCGGCCAGCAGGGGAAACAACAGGCCAAGGAGCATTAATTTGAACGTTCTCATCCAATTCGCTCCAGCTTTACCGGATACGTTTTCTGGGAAGCCCA
>JAJAYX010000873.1 GCA_026785985.1 Rudanella sp.
GCTCTGAACGTGGTTCAGCAATATCTGAATGTGTTGACGGGTGTCGAACAGCTCGAAATTGCCCGTCGTCAGGTAGAAGCTACGCAGGCACAATTAGATAGAACCCAGAAATTAGTGAATGCAGGTTCGTTGCCCGAAGGAAACCTGTATGACCTCCGGGCGCAGGTTGCCAACGACCAATTGGCCATCGTAAATGCCCAAAACAACGTTGATCTGGCCAAATTGGCTTTGCTGCAAGCCATGAATTTACCGGCGGGTCAGGCGTTTGAAGTTGAATACCTGAAACTACCCGATCCGCGCACGGAAACGTACACCGCAACGGCGCAACAGGTTTATGAAATTGCGACAGGCACGCAACCGCAGATTGAGGGTGCCGACCTGCGCACCGAAGCAGCCCGGCGGCAGATCGAGATTGCGCGGGCAGGGTTGTATCCCCGGCTGTCGCTCAACGGCTCAATATCGTCGCTGTTTTCCAACGTTGGTTTGCAACGCCGGACTCCAAATGGCACCATTAGAATACCACAAACGGTTATTTTGCCCGATGGTACATCCCAGCAGATTTTCTTTTCTCAGGATAGCTATAGTTTTCAATCATACAGCTTCCCCGACCAGTTGAGGAACAACCTGAACCGTTCATTGCAGGTTTCGCTGAACGTGCCGATATTTAATCAGCGACTAAGCCGGACGCAGATTCTGAATGCGACACTGCAACAGCAAAATGCCCAACTCAACGCCGACAACACCCGGTTGCAGCTTCGGCAACAAATCGAAACGGCCTACACCAACCTGAATACCTCGCTGAACCGGTACCGGGCTACGCAGATTCAGGTAACAGCTCTCGAACAGGCGTTGCGCGTGGCCGAAAGCAGATTCAATGCCGGGGCGTTGAACGGCACCGACTACAGCATCGCCAAAACCAACCTCGACCGCTCGCGTGCCAGCCTCGTGCAGGCCAAATACGATTACGTGTTCCGAACGAAGATTTTAGACTTTTATCAAAACAAACCGCTCGCATTTTAATGAGTGATTGAGCGATTGAGTGGCCCTTCAACACTATGCCTCTTGCTCAATCGCTCAATCGCTCAATCGCTCATTATGAAAAAGAAGTCGAACCGTATTTGGTGGGTTTTAGGAGGATTAGTTATCCTGCTTGTTGGGGGTCTTGTGGCCGCTAAACAGGCGGGCCTGATTGGTAAACCCAAAACCACCGACGTTGATTTTGCCACCGTAAAAACCACCGACATTGTTGAGCGTGTGAGCGCGTCGGGACGGGTGCAACCCGAAATAGAGGTCAAAATCAGTCCCGACGTTTCGGGTGAAATTATCGGATTATACGTCAAAGAAGGCGATCCGGTGAAAGTAGGGCAGTTGCTATGCCGAATCCGGCCCGATAACTACGAGTCGTTTCTGGCCCGCGCCCGCGCCACCGTCGATCAAAGCCGGGCGCAGTTGGAGCAATCGAAAGCGAGCGTGGCCCAGGCCGAAGCCCGCCAGATTCGTTCTAAAGCCGATTTTGAGCGCAACCGAAAACTGCTGGCCGACAAGGTGATTTCTGCCGCCGATTTCGAGACTTCGGAAGCCAACTACAACGTGGCCCGGCAGGAGGTTGAAGCCGCCCGCGCCAACGTCCGGGCAGCCGGTTTCAGCATAAAAAGTGCCGAGGCCAGCCTGCGCGATGCAGGCGAGAACCTCCGTAAAACCACCATTTATTCGCCTGTCAACGGCACGGTTTCCAAGCTGAACATAGAAGCGGGTGAGCGCGTAGTTGGTACGTCGCAAATGGCCGGTACGGAGATTATGCGCCTGGCTAACCTGAACAATATGGAAGTGCGCGTGAACGTGAATGAGAACGATATTGTCCGTGTGATGATGGGCGATACGGCTGATATTGAGGTCGATTCGTATACCACGGCGGGCCGCAAATTCAAAGGCATCGTTACCGAAATATCGAATACGGCCAACGGTTTGGCGGGCAACTCCAATTCAACGGCCTCCATGTCGAGCGATGCCGTAACGGAGTTTGAAGTGAAAGTGAAAATCCTGAATTCGTCGTATGCTGACCTGTCCACTACGTCTGGTAAAGGGTTTCCGTTTAAGCCGGGTATGACGGCATCGGTGGAGGTAATCACCGACCGAAAAACTAACGTGGTAGCCGTTCCGATAGCCGCCGTTACCACCCGCCTTCCCGAAAAAGAAGCCGAGCCAACCGACGACAAAAATCAAAACACATCGGCTCAAACAGAGACAGACAAACCCACCAAAAAAGAAGCGATTAAGGAAATCGTATTTGTCAATCAGGGTGGCAAAGCGGTGCAGCGCGAAGTTAAAACCGGCATCAGCGACTTTGAGAACATCCAGATTGTGTCGGGCCTGAAATCGGGCGAACAGGTTATTGCGGGACCATTTCTGGCCGTCTCGAAAACCCTGAAAGAAGGCGATCTGATCGTGAAGCGTGACCCGGCTAAGGAGAAGAAGAAAGAGAAGGAGTAAACGATAAACGACATGAAAGTTTCAGAAAAAGTTGTTAAAACACCGTTTGGGGAGGTTACCGTGCGGGTCAAAAAAGAGATTCGTTCCTACAAGACCTCGCCGTTTATCATCAGGAAAGTGGAAGAGGCAGAACAGACATTGGCTGCCTTAAAGGTGTCTCTGCCACAAGAATAAGCATCACTTCATTTCCCACACCATCCTGTATGACAGCAACCCCAGCACCACCAACCCCAGTCCCAAAGCCACCCAAATGAGCCAGCGGCTGCTCCAAAACGAATTTTTGTGGGCTTCGTCTTCTTCGACGGGGCCTATTTTGTTTATGCCAATTTCGGGTGCGTTGGCCGGGATGCTGGCCTGAAACGTGGCTAAATCATACTGTGGTGCATCGACATTGTTTGCCGAAAAAAGCAGGTTGTCGTACAGCCGAATATCGCCCAATGTGTTGTTCAGATGACCCACCACGGCGGGCGGTAACGCAACCCGGTGGTATCCCGACTGAGGCACGGGCGCAAGGTCGGCTCGAAATTGGAACGACTGTGCATGCGACAGGATTGGGGAGAGTATGAGAAACGACAGGATGATCTTCATAATACGTTTCACGCCCGCCATCCGGCTTAATGAAATGAACAGTAACACCAACACAATCAGCAGGATAAAGGCTTCCATGATGAGAAGAAAGGTGGTTTAAGAGTTAGTGGGCCAAATATGGAAAAATAAACTGCGAATTTCACCGCATGAAAAACAATTCACCCGTTCGCATTACCATGGTTGGCGGAGGAAGCTGGGCTACGGCTCTCATCAAAATCCTGTCGGAGAATAACGTAGCTATCAAATGGTGGCTGCGCAACAAGGCCGATGCCGACCACATTAAGCAATTCCACCACAACAAAAGCTACCTCAGCGATGTGCAGATTAATTCCCGAAAGGTGAAAGTCTGCACCCGCGTTCGGGATGCGTTCAAAGACAGTGAGTACGTGATTCTGGCCGTGCCAGCCGCCTTCGTGAGCGATGCCCTCGATGAACTGGAAACCCGTGACTTCACCGGAAAATGCGTCATCTCGGCCATTAAGGGCATGATCCCCGAAAAAAACCAGTTAGTAACCGACTGGGTTAGCGAGCAGTATGGCGTTCCCACGAGCCGCATGGCCGTGATTGCCGGGCCCTGCCACGCCGAAGAAGTAGCCCTCGAAAAACAGTCGTACCTCACCATCGGCTCCACCGATCTGGCCTGCGCCGGTGAGGTGGCCAAACTGCTCACCTGCCGCTTTGTGCAGGCATCGCCATTAGCCGATATTTACGGTATAGAGTACAGTGCCGTTATGAAAAATATTATCGCGCTGGCATCGGGCATCACGCGCGGCATCGGCTATGGCGATAATTTTCAGGCCGTGCTGGTGTCCAACGCTATGCAGGAAATCAAGCGGTTTGTCGATGCCGTTTATCCCCAGCACCGCGACCTGAGTGCCTCTGCCTACCTCGGTGATTTGCTCGTGACGGCCTACTCACCCTTCAGCCGGAACCGCACTTTTGGCACGCTCATTGGGCGGGGCTATACCATTCAATCAGCTCAGGCTGAGACGAATATGATTGCCGAAGGCTACTATGCTGTAAAAAGCATTCACGCCATCAACAAGCAGTATCGGGTTGATCTGCCCATAACGGAGGCCGTCTATCAGATTCTGTATGAGGGAGCTTCGCCGGTGGCGGAGATGAAAAAGTTGCAGGGTAAACTGAGTTGAAAAATACCTTTTGAAGTCTATGAAAGGTATTTTACTTCTATGGCTGGCCTGGGTCAGCACGCCCTTGCTGGCTCAACCCTTACCCACCCTCACGGCTCAGGAAAAGCGCGACGGCTGGCAACTCCTTTTCGATGGCAAAACGACCACTGGCTGGCGGAGTGCCTACGCGCAATCGTTTCCCCAACAGGGCTGGGTGGTTCAGGAGGGCGAGTTGCGGGGTAAATTGGCCAACGGCGGGGAGTCGGGGGATGCGGGCGACATTGTGACGCTGAAAAAATTCCGCAATTTCGAGTTGATCTTCGACTGGAAATTAGAGGCTGGAGGCAATAGTGGTGTGAAATATTTTATTGAGGAGCGGCAACCCAAACCGCAGAAAGGCTCTCAGGCGGGCTATGAATACCAGCTTATCGACGATGCCAACTACGTTTATAATGACAAACATTTGCCCGGCGATCTGAAAACAGCGTCTATTTATGACGTGATGGCTGCCCAAAAACCAGACACGCCAATGGGAGTTTGGCATCAGGCCCGCATTGTGGTCAATGGCAACCACATCGAACACTGGCTCAATGGCCAAAAAGTGCTGGATACCGACCGTACTTCGGCCGCTTTTCGGCAGGGTGTGGCCGATAGCAAATATGCTGACTATCAGGGATTTGACACTATTCGGGAAGGCCACATTCTGCTTCAGGATCATGGCCACGGCGTGGCATTCCGGGCCATTAAAATCCGCGAGTTAAACCCCTGAACACCCTGCCATGAACCGTCGAAATTTTATCGAAAAAACCGCGTTGGCCGCAGCCACTTTCGGAATGCCTACGCTGATACCAGCCTCGGTGCTGGGTAAAAGTCACTCTGGCATACCGGCCCCATCGAACCGTATTACGGTGGGGCTGATTGGCACCGGGCGGCAGGGTTACGGCCAGAATTTGCAGGGAAGCAACCTCGCTGGCATCAGTGGCCGCGTTCCCGGTTTGCTCAACGTGCCCGACGCGCAGGTTGTGGCCGTGTGCGACGTGGATAGCTGGCGAATGGAGCAAGCCCGCGCCGTTATCGACACACACTACGGAAAACAAACAGCCGGAGATCGTTACAAAGGGGTTTCGGCTTACCGCGATTTCCGGGAAATTATGGCCCGGCCCGACATTGACGCGGTGATGATTTCGACCCCCGACCATTGGCACGTACCGATGGCTATTATGGCTGCAAAGGCCAAAAAGCATATCAGTTGCGAAAAGCCCCTGAGCCTGAGCGTGCAACAGGGCCGGGCGTTGGTCGATGCGATCAAAAAATCCGGCAGTTCAATCATAAACCGAACCGACAGTGAATTTCGGTCGGTGCGCCCTCAGAATCTGGCGGTTGAGTTGGTTCGGAATGGCCGTATTGGAACTCTCCAGAAAATAGAAATTTCGTTTCCCTCAGACCCGGTTCCCGTACCGATACAGGCCGATATGCCCATTCCGAAAGAGCTTGATTATGAGTTGTGGTTAGGCCCGGCTCCCTTTGTTCCCTACACCGAAAAGCGGGTGCATTCGCGCTCAGACCTGCTCAAACGACCCAACTGGATGCGGATCGACACCTACGCCCAGGGTATGATTGCCAACTGGGGAGCGCACTATTTCGACATGGCGCAATGGGCCAACGACAGCGAATATTCGGGGCCGGTGTCAGTGGAGGGGCGGGGCGAATTTCCCAAAAGTTTGTGGAACTCAATGATAAACTTCAGCGTGACCTATCGGTATGCCAATGGGCTGGAAATGACTTGCCAACAAACGCCCACCAGCACTCCCGCCATCCGGTATGTGGGCAGCGAGGGCTGGATCAACGTGGCTGGGTATCCGGGCCTGCTCACGGCCAGCAACCCGGCCCTGCTCGACAGCAAACCACAGCCGGGCGAACTCGATTTATCGAAAACGCTCTGGGATAAGACCGATTTTATCGAAGCCATCAAAACCAGACGCAAAACCCTCGAACCCATCGAGGTGGGCCACCGCACCATTTCTATTTCTCAGATTGGACTGATTACCTGTCAGTTAGGCCAAAAACTAACGTGGAACCCGGTGAACGAACTCTTCGACGGGAATAACCAGGCGAACGCACTGCTGGCGGCTCCACTGGCGCGTAAAC
>JAJAYX010000874.1 GCA_026785985.1 Rudanella sp.
AAATTAAACGGCAGTTTGCCCCCCGCTGGGTTGGTCAGCCGAAGCGTTCTTACGGTCGGGGTTTCCTCAAAAATCTTGGCAACCAGTAACGTCCCTTCCCATGCGTTGGGCTTCGAGGGTGTATCCTCGGCATTGACCGCAACCGGGTCGGGTTGAACCGGTGCCGGGGGAGCCGCTGGTTTGGCCGCAGCGGGTGGTGAAACAGCCGGTGCCGCCAGTGGCGAAGACGCGGGTGGTGAACCCGCTGGCGGAGATGCCGGGGTGGAGCCGCCGGGCGGAGGTGTGTTTCCGGGGGGATTTCCCGCCAGTTTGTCAACGAGCGCATTGGCGCGTTTCATCTTCTGGAAATACATCCAGACCATGACAATGGCAAACACGGCGAGTGTCAGCATCGCGATGTAGTGAAACAACGACAGGCCGGATAATGGCGCGGCTGCATCCGCTGGAGTCAGGTTCATATCCTGTCTGAACCAACGGAAAGCGGCGAGTTGCGGATTCCGGTTGGTGGCCAGTGTCAATCGGGCGGCCAATCCGCTTTCCAGCACGCGCTGACCTTGCCGAATCTGCGCGTTTGCTTCCTGGATGGCCGCAAAATCGTCCATTTGAATGGCTGCTTTCAGGTTTTCCATGCCTATGATCAGCAGCTCGTTGCCTTCGTTGACCCGGTCGTCGGCCAATTGATTGACTTCGGCGCGTCTTTCGGGCGGCACCTGGGGTAACTGCATCATCGTTGGGTACAGTTCCTTGTTGGTGGGCTTGCCCATTTCCTTCATCATATCGCCCATGCCGCCACCCATGCCACCGCCAGCCCCACCACCCATCCCGGCTTTCGTCCCGCCCGGCACAGACTGGCCCGGCATGGATTTACTGGAATCGCCCGCGCTGACGCTTGCCGACATGGCAGCAGCCGGGTCGGGCGATGCCTGCGGATGATGCTTTTCATGGTCGGATTGAGCCACCCCGAACGTAGCCGAAGCCCCCAACAGCAGGGCCGAAAGCAAGTTGGTAACGGCTGCGCGTTTCATGGGCAAAAAAATGGCTTTTGTGAACTGCCCGGTGCATCGTTTGCACCAAGATTGGGCAGGAGCGGTTTTACCTATCGTCCATGTCGTCTTTCATGGGCGCATCTTTTTTCATCGGGGCTTTCCCCTTTTTCATGGGGGCTTTACTCATGGGTGTTTTCGGCATCGGACTGCCACAGCATTTTTTGGTCATGTCCATGCCTTCATCCATCATGGTCATGCCTTTGCTCATCATATCGTCGCCCGTGGCCGTGTCCGTGTCTGTCGAGGCCATACCCTTAGCGGCCATGCCTTTGCCCATGCTCATCATGCCCATGCCTTTGTCCATCGTAGCCTGCTCTTTTTTCATCATCTCCTTGCCCATGTCCATCGTCTCCATACCCTTGTCCATCATGGTCATGCCCCGCTGCATCATGGATTTGTCTTTGGCCGATTGCCCTTTATCCATGATATTTTTGCCGGACTTCACCATGTCCATCCCCTGATGAATCATCGCCATGCCGCCCTCATTCTGGTCCGCTGGCATCGTTGACTGGCCAATGGCGTTGGTGGCTCCACCGGCCAGAAACAGCAGTAGGAACCCAACGAGTAGCAAGCCAGACAACTTCGTTTTGCGTATTCCGTGCTTTGCCAACAACGGTGTGTTGGCGGTTCCAGCCGGGCAAAATTTTTCGATCATTTCAGTTGAGTTGTTCATCATCAGTTGGTTTTCTAATGTTGATTGGTTTTGTGACGGGCAGTTTGCCCGGCTGCTTAGTTTGCCGAATCGTTGTCTAAGAGTTGTTTCTGCTCCTTGTATTGCTCGGTGGAGATTTGCCCGGACGCGAGCCGGTCGTGCAGGATGTCGAGCGGAGACCTGCGCCGGTATCGCTGGCCGGGGATATTGAAGGGCGTTGCGAAAATCCAGAACAGCAGCATGGCCCAGATGAACCACCAGAGCAGGTGCATTCCCCCGAAATGATACCCGTCGTAAAACATCATTTTTTCTGTGTTTAGATTGTGATTCACTTTCCCGGTCGCCATTGGCTATCGGTTCATCATGCCCCGATGTCGGGGTCTTCCGTTCATGCCCCCTGCGTGGGTGCTGTTGCTGGTCGTGTCATGGCCCTCGCCCATCATGCCTCCGCCATCAGACCGCTGGCCCATATGCCCGTTGTCGTCGCCGGTCGGCGTGTTCGATTGGTTGGAGGAGTCCGTTTGCGTCGTTGACTGATCGCTGGTTCCTGCGTTTTTTCCGCCGTTGTTGGTATTCTTCGAGTTGCAGCCCGCGACCAATAGGCAGGCCAACATCATCATCACAACCAGCAGGTTTGTAGTTGCCGTGCGCGGCTTCATGGGGACTGTGTCAACCGGCCTACTGTTGGGGAGCGTAAAAAATGAGTTGTTCATAATCCGTTGAATGTTTGAGTGATACAGGTTTGACATTGTCCCGAAACGAGTCCACGCGGGCGTTGTCGTTTCGGGACACGTTGGCTTACCGGGTTTGTTTACCCTTTCATTTTCATCTTGCCCATTTTGGCACCGGCCTTCTTATGGCCTGCTTTCGAGCCGGGATGAATGACCATTTTCCCGTTTTCCATCATGCAGTGGTCGCCTTCTTTCATCTTCGTGATCGTACCGTCTTTGCTTTTGCAGGTGCCGTCGGTCATGCAGAGGGTTCCATCGCTCATGGTCATGTTCATGGTCATGGGTTTTAGTTTGCCCCCTTCCATCATCATCATTTTGCCGTTTTTCATCACCATAGACTCGTCGGCCATTGGCATGGTGGCATGGCCCTCGCCTTTGGGCTTGGTCTGGCCTTGGGCCGGGCGGCCGGCAAACAGCAGCAGGGCCAAAGCCGCTACGGGTACTATCAGCCAATGGGCCGATGTCAGGGGTTTGCGTTCTGTGTTCATAATCGATTTTTGTTTGACTTGTGAAATTGAAAAGCCGGTTGAAGACCGGGAAAATTGAATCAGGAAATTGGGTTACTTGTGAAACAGGTAAAGCAGTAAGGCCATAAACCAGGGTATCGTCATCGCTCCTAAAACCCACCTAAAATCGGACTGGAGCATAAAGTTTACCAGCACCATAGCACCAATTGAGTTGATACCAGCCACTAAAACCAGGATAAATACGCCGGGGGCTTTCGTGCGGAACGATGTTCGAGCCACGTAGAACGTGAGTAGTCCGGTTGTGAAAATGTAGCCACCCAATACCCAAAAAACTTTTTGTAACCAGGCAGCCAAGCCGGGAACATCAGTCTGGATAGTCGATAACGAGGAACCCATATACCAGGCATCTTCGGGCAATAAAGAAGGGCGCAGGAAAACAAAATAAACGCCCATCCCCATCAGGAGAAACCCTTCGAGTGATAAAAAGAAGACAGAAAACGGTTTAAATTTCAATGTTTGCTTTTAAAAGCACTTGCCTCAGAACCGGTAACTCAGTCCTCCACTCACGTTGTTATACCGCGTATCGTAGTTGCCGAACAGCGCGATGTTTTTGGTCAGCAAGTAATCCAGATCAACCCGCAGCCGGGTGTAACTGCTCACGAGCCATTGCGCCTGATAACTCAGTATTACTCGTGAGAAAAGTTGCTGCTCACCCGAGAGTTGAAACCGCACGTTACCCCGCGCATCGACTTTTACTTCGGAGTCGATCAAAAATGGCAACAGGTACCGAACCCCCGCCACGGCCCGCACAATTCTCTGATCGGGGGGGACATCCCGGTTGGACGTTGTCCGACGAAGAAACTGCTCATTCCCCGCGTCAATACCCCCAAACACCCGCAGGTATTGCGAGAGGTAGCGTTCATAATCGGCATCTAATTCAAACTGACCGCGCCGGTTCACGTCGGCTCCAATGATGAAGGCATTGCGCTGGTTCGAGTAATTCAGGGCTAAGTAACTCGTGGGATAACCCGCGTCGAGTTGTCCCCAGAAATAATACTTTTTGTCGCCGGCCGGGTCTTTCATCGGGCTGGCCGGGCTATTGCGCGCGGCCACGATGTCGGCATCGGGCGTGGTGCCTTCGTAATGCACCACCTGCCCCATGCCGCCGACCAAGTGGTACAGGATATGGCAGTGGAAAAACCAGTCGTTCTCTTCATCGGCCAGAAACTCGATCACCACCGTTTCCATCGGCGAGAGATTGAGCGTGTGCTTCAGTGGCGAGTAATCACCCTGCCCGTTGAGTACCCGGAAGAAATGCCCGTGCAGGTGCAGGGGGTGAAACATCATCGTCGCGTTGACCAGCCGAAACCGCACTACCTCGCCCCGGCGCACGGCAATAGCGTCAGCCCCGGACAGGGTTTTTCCATTGAAGCCCCAGATGTACCGGCGCATATCCCCCGATAAATTCAGCGTCACCTCCCGAACGGGGCGATTGGCCGGAAAAACAGTTTTCTCAATCGAGCGTAACTGCTTGTAATCGAACGTGTTGAACTTGTCGAACATTGGCATTTCCATACTTGAGTCCTTCATGCTGTCGTCCGGTTTAGGAACCGCTTTGTCGGGCATATCCATGCCGGGCATATCCATGCCGGGCATATCCTTGTTGGGCACCGTCTTCATACCAGGCATATCCATACCGGACATCTTTATGGCGGCTTCGGGAATGGCTGGCGTACCGGGCGGCAGCAGCCGGACCAGGGGCTTATACTTGCCAAACAGCAGCCCGCTCCGGTTGCCGCCGGGCATTTTACTCATGGCCTTCGTCATTTGATAGAGGTCAGGCTTGGGAATTTTGGGCGCGAAAACAGGTTTGCCCTTGCCTAAAAAAGCCGAGGCATAGCCGGAGCCATCCTGAGCCGAAGCCCGCAATTCATAGGCTCCGCTGGCCGGGATAGTGACGATGAAATCATACGTTTCGGCAATGGCCATTAGCATTCGATCCACCGAAACAGGCTGCACCGGTATTCCATCGGCGGCAATCAACCGCATGGGGCCACCGGCAAACTGAACGTTGAAATAGCTGGCTCCCGCTGCATTGATGACCCGCAGCCGAACAGTTTCGCCGGGTTTAAATTCTTCGTACCGGCTGGTGTCTTTGCCGTTGATGAGGAACCGCTGGTAATACACGTCTGAAATATCCATCGGCGGCATCCGGTTGAACGACTGCGTCAGGTAAGCCCCCAACGCCCGGTGTCTGATAATCTGGCTGAGGGGCTGCACATTGCCTTTTTTAATGGCATACCACTCCGTGCGCCGTTTCAGGTTTTTCACGACGTAAGCCGGTTTCTCATCCGTCCAGTCGGCCAGCATCAGCACCAGCTCATGGTCGGTTTTGACTGTTGGACGCTGCGGCTGGATCACGATGGGGCCATACACGCCCCGTTGCTCCTGAAAGGGCGTGTGCGAGTGATACCAGTACGTACCCGATTGCACGATGGGAAACTCGAAGGTCAGCGACTGGCCGGGACCGATGGGGGGCGTGTTGAGGTAGGCTACTCCATCCTGCCGATTCGGCACCAGAATGCCGTGCCAGTGAATTGACGTTTCCGTTTTCAGGGTGTTGTGCACCCGAATGACGGCGGTATCCCCTTCCGTAAAAGCAAGCGTGGGGCCGGGAGTGGTGCCGTTGAGGGTCATGCCCTGGGTGGGCTTGCCCGTGATATTGACCATCGTTTCAGCCACCGTCAGGTCGTACTCTACCCGTTTGCCGGTCGGCTTAATGCGCAGTGCGGCATAGTCACGGGAGGCGGGCAGGGCCATTGTCATGCCCTGGTAGCTAACGGTTTCGACGTTAACCGACTTTTTAAGAACAGGGTTACCTGGCGTGGTTTGGGCGCGGAGTGAATGGCTTCCTGCCAGCAAAAGCAGCAGGAATACCAGGCATACGTAAAGTTTCATAAACTTTTTGATTAAACAGGACGAACCGTTTGTTAATGAGCCGGTTGCAGCAGGTGATTCACCTTATACATTTTGTGCATTGGGTCGTAAACGGCTACCTCCGCGTCGGTACGGAAGTTCGTATCCAGCAAATCATGAAATTTGTGATTGGCTGGCAGGGCTTTTTTCAGGTTAGCAACCGTCAGCGGCAGTAGGTCCGTATTCGGCTGAAGACTGAAATAAACCATTTTGAGGGTACGAATGCCTTTGCCCGTCGTGCTGGTAGCGGTCACCAGATTTTCATAGATAGTAACCGTTCTGCTTTCCAGAATCTGATACTCTTCGTTGGCCACAAACCGAAAATCTTTGCCTTCGCAATCCCGGATACCGTAAGTGCCATTTTTCCGAAAGGTGTGCTTCTCACCGTTGTGAATAACATCGATGGACGCGCTGCCGAAGAATTCGTTCAGTCGAATCCGGTGTTTCTCTGTTTTACAATCGACCTGGAGCGTCAATTTATCCTGCTTATAATCGGAGACTGTCCGATAAACACCACTGCCCGTCGGTGGGGTCTTGGTGGCCGGGCTGACCGCATCGGCCAGAAGTGTAGTAGCCGAGAAGGTGCAGGACAGCAATAGATTCAAAAGTGTAGTTTTCATAAAGAAAGAAATAACGGAATTGTGTATACGAAAAAACAGGTTAAACGAAAAACCTCCCGGCCTGATACGATTCCCCATAAGCAATAAGATTGAGGGGTATCAAGCCGGGAGGTTTTCAGTAAGTAATTACGCTCGGTTATCGTAAGTCATTTAGTAACATACTCGCTTCAGGTGTGCGCGTGAACCGCCATTTTCCTACATTCTTCCGCGCACCGGCGGCACGCTTCGGCGCATTCCCGGCAGTGGTCCATGTGCGCGGCGTGTTTCTCACACTCCGCCGCACAGGCTTCGCAAATGTGAGCGCAAAGCTTGCAGACATCGGCGGCGTGGGGGCTGCCGCTGGCCATGAAACTAACGGCGGTGTAGCAGATTTTGGCGCAGTCGCGGTCGAGGCGGATGCACTCGACCATCATCTTTACGTCCTGCTCGCCGAGGCAGGCATCGGCGCAATGGTCGCAGGCGACCGCGCAGGCTTGACAGGCTTCGATACACTCCTGGTAGGTTTGGTGTGCCATGTTCGTGTTTAAGTTTATGTTGGTACGCCGCAATGAACGAAAGAATCATGCCGAGGAAACCCGATTTCTCATTTTCCCGGTTGTTGAATTAATTGAAAATCAGGCGTTTCGCAGTCTGAGTGGGCAATTCAGCACATTACCGAAGGCGATCATCAACGGTTCCCCGAATTTTGTACTTTTCGTCCCTAACTCTGTAAGGCCTGTAGATTTGCAGGATAGCAGGGTACGTGATGTTTGCAACCCCAATAAGGGCAATTGATGTCCCCATCAAGCGTTCGTTCCTCATTCGTCTCACCTGCCTCTGGCTCACCGTAGCGGTGCTGCTGGGCAGTAGTGGGTTTACGGTGGTCGAACACGCCTGCCAGATGCGGGTCAAAGTGAGCAGGGTTCAACTGACGCCGAAGGGCTGTCTTGAGCCAAAAGTTTAATGATAAACACGAACTCCCGACCGGAAACTGCAACAAAGGTGAGGTGCTGAAAACGGAATTTCTATGCCCGTCATCACCCACCGATACGATACTTATTCTATCAATAACCTTTTAGTAATCAAGCATTTAAATAATTGATTTGACTCACTGAAGCGGGGGCTTCAATCAGGTAATTTGTGTCCAGAGAGGGGCTGATTTATCGAATTAGGTACGGCCTGTCGGAGCCGATAAATCAGCCGGGTTAGGGCTTTGGCTTGGGTGGGTTTGAGGTTCGTTCGGTTTCCCGGCTCAGATTTCGTTTCAGCAACTGCGCATTCAACGCCACAATCACGGTACTCGCACTCATCAGCACCGCACCCAGCGCCGGGCTGAGCACAAAGTTCGGGTAAAGCACCCCCGCCGCCAGCGGAATAGCGACAATGTTGTAACTCGTGGCCCACAACAGGTTCTGAATCATTTTTCGGTAGGTGGCCTTGCCAAACTGCACCAGATTAGTGATATCCGTTGGACGACTGTTGACCAAGATGATGTCGGCGGTTTCGGCGGCTACGTCCGTGCCGGAGCCAACGGCAATGCCCACGTTGGCCTGCGCCAGGGCTGGGGCATCGTTGACGCCGTCGCCGGTCATGGCCACAAACTGGCCTTTGTCCTGCAAGTCCTTGACAATCGTTACTTTTTGATCGGGTAGCACTTCCGCAAAAACGCCATCCAAACCCAATTCTTTGGCGACCGCGTCAGCTACTTTCTGATTGTCGCCCGTGGCCATATAGACCTTGATACCGCTTTCCTGCAAGGCCTGAACGGCGCGTTTGGAGTCCTCCCGAATTTTATCGGCGAGGGCCACATAACCCGCAAGTTGGTCGTTTATCAGCACGAACACCACCGTTTCGGCGGTGCCGGCCAGCGCGTCCGGGGGCAACGGAATGTTTTTGTCTTTCAGATAGCCGGGGCTGACCACCACGACCGATTTACCGTCCACCGTCGCCGAAACGCCCTTGCCGGTGATGGACTGAAAGTTCTCGATGGCGGGCAGGTCGAGGGTACGCTTTTTAGCCTCGCGGACAATGCCCTCGGCGAT
>JAJAYX010000875.1 GCA_026785985.1 Rudanella sp.
ACCGGACGCTTACCCCCACTCGGGCGGCCATGCTCGTGGGGGCAGGTGTGTCGGCCTACGAAGCGGGTGAAATCTGGCATTTGCTGGATCAGCGTATCGGAATGCCCATTAGCAAAATCGACATTAGTGCCATTGGTCGGGCCAACCTGAGTCGCTACAACACGCTGGTAATGGTGTCAGGACAATACAACCTCGACCCCACTGTTACCGCCCGAATCAAACAATGGGTGCAGCAGGGCAATACGCTCATCACACTCAAAACAGCCTCCGAATGGGCTATCCGTCAGGGCTTTACCAAAGAAAAATTAGTGAAGGCCGACACCACCAAAATGGCCCGGCTCGACTATGCCGAAGCTGAAAACGTGGAAGGAGCCAAAGCCATTGGTGGGGTCATTCTGGCTGCCGACCTCGACCTTACGCATCCGCTTGGTTTCGGGTTCACCGAGCGCACGATCTCTGTTTATCGCAATGGTAAAACGTTCATGCAGCCCAGCGCAACGCCCTACAACACGGTGGTGCAGTATGCGGCAACGCCCAAAATCGGTGGTTACATTGCCAAAAGCAACCTCACCAAAGTGGCTAAAACGGCCGCCATTTTAGTGGCTCCTGAAGGCGCGGGCCGGGTGGTGCTGTTCGCCGACAACCCCAATTTCCGGGCGTTCTGGTATGGCACCAACAAGCTATTTCTGAACGCCCTGTTCATGGGGTCGATCATTACAGTGCCAAGTGTGGAAGGCTCGGAATAGCTTCTGGTTTCCAGTAGAAATACCGAAAACTTTATATTTAACCCTATCGTTAGGTTACAGTAGTCGGTTTATATAGTTGAGAAAACTTCTTCAATTTTCGGACATATTTCGGAAAGCTCTGAGCAATCTGAAAGATAACGATCCTGTACGGATGGCAGGAGCAACCGCTTTTTTTGCGTTTTTTGCCCTGCCATCCATCATTGTTATTCTCAATCAGGTACTCAGCCTTCTCTTCAATTATCGCCACCAATCCGTAAGCGGTCACTTGTTTGATCAGTTAGCCGGTTTGTTCGGTCCTCAGAGCGCCCGTCAACTACAGGATATCTCACAACACCTTAAACCTAAATCTAATGGATTTTTGTTGACCATTGCCAATATAGCTGTGCTACTCCTAACCTCAACAACCCTGTTTGCGGTTCTCAAGAACTCCCTCAACCAACTATGGAACGTAAAAACAAAGCCCGACCGAGTCGTTTTGCATAATCTGAAAGATCGGGGGATTGCGCTGTTGATCATTATGGGATCAGGGTTGTTGTTTACGGCATCGGTGGTCATCGGGCAGGCACTGAGCCTGCCTGAGCCTTCGCCCCGCGTGCATGTGGACACCATCGAAGCGTTTGGCAAAAACCTAGCCCAACTCATTTTATCCATTGGTCTGCTCACTGCCTGGTTTGCTATGCTGCTCAACTACCTGCCCGACATTCGTGTTCGATGGCCTGCGGTTTGGGTAGGTGCTTTTGTAACAAGCGTGCTGTTTACGCTCGGCGAATTGGTGCTGACCAGACTACTGACCTACAACCAAATCCAGTCGATCCACGGAGGGGCTAGTGCAATCACGTTAGTGTTATTATTTGTATTTTATAGTTCGCTTATTTTCTACTACGGCGCGTCGTTCACACGGCAATATGCTGAATGGGCGAATCTGGATGTGGTTCCCAACGATCACGCCATTAGCTACACCATCACCGATGTTGATGAATAATGCCCCCTACAGTTCCTTTTCCTTACCTTTGCTTCATGATTGAATTAGGAAGAACAAATCGGTTGCAGGCACTGCGAATGACAAGTGTGGGTATGTTTTTGGGCCACTCGTCGGGCGAGGATGTACTGTTGCCCAACAAATATGTGCCGGAAACGCTGGCCGTTGACGATTTTATCAACGTCTTCGTTTATGCCGATTCCGAAGACCGCATTATTGCCACCACCCTCCTACCCCACATTGAGCGCGACGAGTTTGGTGTGCTGAAAGTGGTATCGGTAACGAGTTTTGGGGCGTTTATGGACTGGGGCCTCGAAAAAGACCTCCTCGTGCCGCACCGCGAACAGGCCGAGCCAATGGAAGTCGGACGGTCGTATCCGGTGTATGTGTATTACGACAAAACCACTGACCGGCTCGTTGGGTCTACCCGAATCAACAAGTTTCTGGAAGAAGGGGCCATGCCCGATCTCGACAAGGGCGACGAAGTGAGTTTATTAGTCTATGAGCGCACCGATCTGGGCCATAACGCCGTGGTGAACAACCGCTACCGGGGCCTGCTTTATGCCAGCGAGACCTTTCGGCAACTCCGCCCCGGCGATCAATTACGCGGCTATGTCAAACACATCCGCGACGATTTCCGCATCGACCTCAGCCTGCAAAAACCGGGCTACCAAAAAGTGGAACCCAACGCCCAGCTTATTCTTGACAAGCTCCACGAAGCGGGCGGCTTCCTCCCACTCAATGACAAAAGCGACCCGCAGGTAATTTATAGAACGCTGGAAATGAGCAAGAAAACCTTCAAACAAGCCATCGGAACGCTCTACCGCGAGCGGAAGATTGTGATTGAAGAGAAGGGAATTCAGTTGGTGAAGGGTGAATGGGCAGATGCACACTCTTCACCATTCACCTAAACACCTCCTCCACCACATCGCCAATACTCGCGCTTGGCTCTAAGA
>JAJAYX010000876.1 GCA_026785985.1 Rudanella sp.
CGGCACCTCAATCCCAACATTACCCCGCCCAGATTCAGCAAATGCTGATGCAAAAAACAGTAGAAGGATTAATTAGCCTGGCCACCAACAGAGAGGCTGACGGGCGCGTGCGCGAAGCGGCTCACAACGGCTTGATGACCATCAAGAAAAAATACCGATATACCGACCCTGAGCATCCGGGCTACCTCCGCCTGATGATTCAGCAGTACGAGCAAAACCCCCAGATTCCGCAGTCGACCACCGCGCTTGCTGCCCCCGACGGGGCACCGATTGACCCCGGACAGGAGTGGCTGGAGGGGTGTGAGTGGGAAAAGTAACCTCAACGGTGCTATCTTGCCACTCAATGAACTATTCTGACTTTGAAGCCCGCTGGAAACCCGCCGGTGGGGCCGAACGCGCCAACTACGGCCTGTTTCTGCAAGACCTCTGCGCCCTGATCGGCGTGGCCGCACCCGACCCGACCACCGATAACCCCGCCCAGGATGCCTATGTGCTGGAACGCGCCGTGACGTTTCAGGATGGCCAAACCGGCTCGACCACCCGGACGACTACCGGGCGCATCGACCTCTACTAACGCGGTTGTTTTGTACTCGAAACCAAACAGGGTATCGACAGCCCAACTGTGGCCGACGAACGGCAAAAACAGGACAAAGCCGACCTCGGCACAACCCCCGAAAAACGACGCAGGGGCCATGCCGTGCGCGGAACCCCCAAATGGGAGCAGATGATGCAGACCGCCCGCCAACAGGCCCTCGGCTACGTGCGCGCTCTGCCCCGCGCCGAACCCAAACCGCTGTTTGTGCTGGTGGCCGACGTAGGCTACTGCCTCGATGTGTATAGCAACTTTGCGGGCGTGGGCGATTCGTTTGTGCCGTTTCCCGATCAGTCGCGCTACCGGATTCCGATGGCCCGGCTCGCCGACGAAGAGACGCGGGCCATGCTGCGGGCCATTTTTACCAACCCCCGCGACCTTGATGCCAGCCGACGGGCTGCCCGCGTGACTCGACAATTGGCGGGCTATCTGGCCAACCTCTCGGCTCAACTGGAAAAAGCGAATCAGCCCGATGTGGTGGCGCAATTTCTGATGCGTTGCCTGTTTACGATGTTTTTGGAAGATGTGGGCCTGATTCCAAAAGCGTCGTTTACGGGGATGCTGCGGCAGTATTCCGAGTCCGACAACCTACGCGAATACCTGCCCGATGCCCTCCAAACGCTCTGGCAAACGATGGACACGGGTGGCTTTTCGCCCGATTTGAAAGCACGGTTGCGACGATTCAACGGCAAACTTTTTCACAAAGCGACCGCCCTGCCCCTCAACGCCGATCAGATGGCCCTGCTCCTGAAAGCCGCCGAAGCCGACTGGACGGCGGTGGAACCCGCCATTTTTGGCACCCTCCTCGAACGCGCCCTCGACCCCCGCGAACGCCACTCCCTCGGCGCACACTACACCCCGCGCCGGTATGTGGAACGGCTCGTGTTGCCCACGGTGCTGGAACCCCTACGCCGGGAATGGACAACCGCGCAGGCCGCTGCCGCCCAACTCCTCGACGAAAACAAGCCGAAGGAAGCCCGCGCCGAACTGGTGAAGTTTCTGAACCGGCTCACCTCACTCCGTATTCTGGACCCGGCCTGTGGCTCCGGCAATTTCCTGTATGTGACACTCGAACACCTCAAACGGTTGGAAGGCGAGGTGCTCGAAAGCATCAACGCCTACGGCCCAGACGGCCCTGCTCGACCTCGGCGCGGGCGTTACCGTCTCGCCCCGGCAATTGCTGGGCCTGGAACTGAACCCCCGTGCGGCTGCCATTGCCGACGTGGTGCTGAAAATCGGCTACCTGCAATGGCACCTCCGCACGCACGGCCCCGCCGAACTCCGCGAACCAATCGAACGCTTCCCGCTTCGTTGCCGCCAAGCACCTGGCTACAAGCATTTTACAACCTAAAAACGTATATAGATGCGTTGGACAAGTCGGTTAAAAAAGTCGTTTTCTTAGACGAAATTTCATGGTTCGATACGCCACGTGCGGGCTTCCTGGCTGCTTTAGATAACTTTTGG
The DNA here is from genome assembly GCA_026785985.1 of Rudanella sp. Lineage (GTDB taxonomy): Bacteria > Bacteroidota > Bacteroidia > Cytophagales > Spirosomataceae > Rudanella. Next base: position 2,057 of record JAJAYX010000876.1, read on the forward strand.
AATCAATATGCCTCTAAGCGCAACGATGTCGTGCTGGTAATCTGTGGCTCGGCGGCTTCCTGGATTATCAACAAGGTAGTCAATGACCGGGGTGGACTTCATAATTGCATCACGAAACACCTTCGGTTGCTCCCGTTCACCCTGCGGGAGACGAAGGCTTATTTGACCCTGAATAATGTAACACTTACGCACAAAGACATTACGCTGTTGTATATATGCGTAGGGGGAGTACCCTTTTACCTCAATGATGTTAGGGCAGGCAACAGCGTTCCCCAACTCCTGGATATACTATTTTGGGGGAAGCGGGCCACGTTGCGAAACGAATTTCCGAATCTGTATGCGTCGCTTTTCAAAAATCACGAGTTGCACGAGCAGGTTGTGGGTGCTTTAGCGACGAAGAATAAGGGCCTGACCCGTAATGAAATCATAACAGCTACAGGACTTAGGAGTGGGGGTGGGCTTTCGCTGGTATTGCAGGAGTTGATAGAATGTGGTTTTGTGCAGCAGATTTATCCTATCAACAAAAACAAGGAAGACAGTCTTTTCAGGTTGATTGATGAATTCACCAACTTCTACTTCAGGTTTTTAGCAGGCAACAAGGCGGGCAACAGTTGGCTGCAATGGAGCAATAAACCCGTGTTCAAAATATGGGCAGGCTATGCGTTTGAAAATCTGGTGTTTAGCCATATTGATGAACTAAAAAAAGCACTCGGTATTAGTGGAGTTATCACGCATGAATACTCCTGGGTAAAAAAAGGAAATGATTTGGAGAAGGGTACACAGATTGATTTCATCCCTACTTTTTCTTAAATTTGTCCATACGTTTTCAACCCCCGCAACGCAATGAATTTCAACCCCGTCATGCTGGCCATCCCGTTCTTCTTTCTGGCGATGGGCATCGAAATCTGGATCGACCGGTATCGCGATACAAAGCTTTACCGGCTCAACGATAGCATCACGAATCTCAGCGCGGGCACCTCGCAACAGGTGATTGGTATTTTTTTAAAAGTCCTGACGTTGGGCGTTTATGAGGCTGTTTATGTCAATTTCGCTTTTTTCAAGGTGCCTTATACG
>JAJAYX010000877.1 GCA_026785985.1 Rudanella sp.
CGCCAAAGTCAACGGCGTAGCCGCCGATTACGCCGATGCGGTGGCTGCCGTGGCCGAGGTCGAAAAGTCGGGGGTGGCGTTGGTGCCCAACTTCCGCGACATCACCACCAAGCGCAACAGCGAAATCATTCTTGCCGCTTACTTCGACCGCAACGAAACGGGAAGCAGTCACTACGCTATCAACGCGCTGGTGGTTCTGGCTAACTCGGTGGCGGCTACTAACATTGCCGACCTGGCCACTGCTAACAATGTAACTAACGCCCAGTCGGCTTACCAGATCAGCCCCCTGTCGCGGTCGTTGTTCGATGCTAACCCCACCGACAAACGGATTTCCTCGACGTACATCTGGGAAATTCAGGCGGGTAAGCAGAGCGCCGCCTGGATTCAAAAGTACCGGGGTACAAAATACCCCGAAGACCGCGTTCCTGATGACGATGTGATTGTGTACCGCTTAGCCGACCTCTATCTGGTAGCCGCCGAAGCCTATGCCGCCCAGAGCAACAGTGCGAAGTCCCTCGAATACCTCAATAAGGTCCGCCAGCGGGCTGGTATACCCAACTTTACCGGGACCGAAAAGGCTAAACTTGAACGAGAAATCCTCGACGAGCGCGGTCGGGAATTATTTTTTGAAAACAAACGCTGGTACGACCTCCACCGGGCGCACAAGTCGGGCGTCATCAACGTGTACGAGTACGTGCCCAACCTCAAGGGCAAAACCACGCCGCTTTACTGGCCCGTGGCGCAGAGCGTTCTGGCCGCCAACCCTAAGATGACCCAGACGCAGGGGTATTAATAATCATAGGTTAGAAGTGAAAAGGGCGGGCACCTTGTCTGCTCCTTTTTTAACCACGGATTTCTCCTCTACTCGTTTTTTCACCATGAAAACACCCCAATTCCTTCGACTCCTGGCCCTACTGAGCCTGAGCGTACTCCTGATTAGCCCGGAGAGTTTGGCGCAACAACCTGTTTTTGAAACCATTGCTACAGTGTTTGAGCCGGGAAAAGAGTACGCCACCACCCGCATCCCGGCACTGGTGTGTAGCAAAAAAGGTACCCTACTGGCCTTCACCGAAGCCCGCGTCCAAAACACCGGGGACTGGGCCGACATGGACATCCTGCTCCGCCGCAGCACCGACGGCGGTAAAAACTGGCTGCCCGTGCAGGTGTTCGCCGCCCGTCGCCCGAAGCAACCCACCTCCAACTGCACCCCCATCGTGGATGCCGACGGCAAGACGATTCACGTGCTGTACCAGCGGAATTACGCAAACTGTTTTTACACCAAATCCACCGACGAAGGCGCGACCTGGAGCGAACCCGCAGACATCACCTACGTTTTCGAGAAGTTCCGTCCCGAGTACAACTGGAAGGTACTTGCACCGGGACCCGGCCACGCCATCCAACTTTCACAGGGTCAACACAAAGGCCGCCTCGTGGTCCCCGTCTGGCTTTGTGAACCCAATCCAACCGTGAAGTACGGCGACCATCGGCCTTCGTGCATCGCCACCGTTTTCTCGGATGATGGGGGCAAAACCTGGCAGCGCGGGACCATTGTGGCCAACAACGGCGACCGCATTGGCGGTGACACGCTCGTAAATCCCAGTGAACACATAGCGGTGGAACTCAGTGACGGGCGCGTGATGCTCAACATCCGCTCCGAATCGGCCCCGCACCGTCGGCTGGTGGCTTACTCGCCCGATGGAGCTACGGCCTGGACGAAGCCCGTTTTTGACGATGAACTCTTCGACCCGGTCTGCATGGCCAGCCTCATCCGTTTGCCGAAGGCCGGGAAGGAAAAACCCGCGCTGCTGTTTGTCAACCCCGACAGCCAAACCGATCCCTCGATGCTGAATCCGAAGGTTAATTTCCGCAAACGACAGAACCTGACGGCCAAACTCAGTACGGACGATGGCCAAACCTGGTCGGTAAAAAAAGTGCTTGACCCCGGCAACGCGGGCTATTCCGACGTGGCCGTTGGCCCGGACGGCCTGGTGTACTGCCTCTACGAAACCAACGCCGGAGCCGCCGAAGGCTGGCGCTACCACGTCGTGCTGAAGCGCTTCAATCGGGCGTGGCTTACTGACAATACCCAAACACCTACAAAATGAGACTCCTGATTCTACTTATTCTCGCTTGCTTTATCCAACCTTATTTGGCAGTAGCCCAAAACCCCCTATTTGAGACGATTCGCGTGTTCGACTCGAAAGAAGATGGGTATGCCTCCACGCGTGACCCCGCGCTCTGTTTGACGAAACAGGGAACCTTACTGGCCTTTTGCGAAGCCCGGTTCGACAATCCCAAAGACTGGGCTTCCATTGACCTGCTCATGCGCCGAAGCACCGATGGTGGCAAAACCTGGAACAAAGCTGTTATCATTTCGCGCTGGATGGACGAAAGTGAACCCGCCGAAAACAAACCCGTTGGTTATATCCTGAGTCTCGAAGGAGCCGACTCGCTCATTGACCTGTCGTACGTGGAGCGGGCCTACGGCTATGGGCTGCGGGCCATCGGACCGGGGCACTACAGCACGGGCCGCTACGCCCCCGGCACGGGACTGTCGGGACCGCTGACATCCCTGGGCCGCGACCTGCTCCGCGAAATGGACCGGCTGGGAATGGTTTTAGACATCACGCACCTGACCGACGAAGGATTCGATGAGGCTTTATCACTCTACAACGGACCTATCTGGGCGAGTCACCACAACTGCCGGGCGCTGGTGCCCCATCAGCGGCAACTGACTGACGATCAGATTCGGGTGCTCATCGAGCGGGGCGCAATTATTGGTGGCTGTTTCGACGCCTGGATGATGCGCCCCGGCTTCACCCAGCGCGTGAGCAACCCCGCCGACTTCGGCATCACCATCGCCACGATTGTCGAGCATTACGACCACATCTGCCAACTGGCCGGTAACGCGCTCCACTGCGCCATCGGCTCCGACCTCGACGGCACCTACGGCCGTGAGCAGTCGCCCACCGATCTCGATACCATCGCGGATCTGCAATCGCTCCGGGGTGCCCTGTCCGGCCGGGGCTATTCCGAAGCCGACATCACGAACATCTTTCACGGTAATGCGCTGCGTTTTTTGCGGGCCGCACTGCCGTGAATTGTATCATACCGGTATCATACCCAACCAATCACCACCCCAAAACTCCATTTTCATCGGGGAACACGACACGGCTTCCAATAAGCTGGGGTAAAAGGAATTGGCGAAGTCGGTGTTATTGGCGTAGCAGCCGCCGTCGCCAATGCCGTCTTCAATGCCACCGGCAAACGCATTCGAGAATTGCCGATTACCCCGGACAAGCTTTTGTAAGGGTAGGCGTTTTTGAGAAACAAAAAGCCGTGCCTGATACTTATCAGCAAGTATTAGGCATGGCTTTTGGGTTGTGGATGTTTTGCAATAATCAGCTATTTGGTAGTCAGTGTTGTATTTAGCACGTTAACGGGGTGTAATTCAAAACTATTTCGATATGGTTTAAAATCTTTTATGTTTTTTTGTCATGTACTCTGATTCACTGGAAACGGCCTTTTCATAGTGGCTTTATAGGGCAAAAAAGTAAACCGAATGGTTTTGAATTACACCCCGTTAACGTTAGGGCTTTGTGGTAGGTGTGGCATTAGAATTCCTTTCGCCCGGAACCGCTGCTTGGCTTTAGATAAAGTTAAGTACCTGAACAATGAAAAAGACAATTATTTAAAATTTCAACTTTTTAATAATCAAAGGTTTACGCTATTTCAACTTTTAAATAACATCGTCCGGGTACTTAAATAATAAGAACTAATGTTTGGCGATGCTTGTCAAGCCCCGAAACAAAGCTCGGATATGCAGAACTGTTGATTGCTGCAACCTCAAGCCGCACTTACACAAAACCCATTGTAAGCTGCTGTATTGTATCACTCGTTGCTGCCTAAAAAGTATATCGGTTGCAATGGCAACTTATTCTTGTCTTCGTCCGTTAAAGAAGGATAGAATTCTTGCCAAAGTGAAATAAATGTGTCAATGTCAATTAGCCTGATATGTCTATGACTTTCCCTTGCCGAACGTTCTGATTCTGAAGTGAAATATCCTGATGTTACAAAAAGTCCGATGTCTCCATCTTTGTTAAGCAGATCTGTCATACTACGAATATCATCAACTGGTACAGAGCTTTCTGGTCTGTGTTTAACTTGAACTTTTAGCCTCGGTGCTGTTGCTCCCAATGGATCACTATATGCTACAATGTCTAATCCACCGTCTTTTCCTTTTGGCGAAATGAATGGAGTATGATATTTCATTGCTCTAAGCAAAGCTGCAACAAGGTCTTGAAATTCATAAGAATTCTTTGATTTAATAAATTCTCTAATTCCTGAAATAGCTTGTTCCTCTACTATGTCAAGATTAGCTTTTTGTTCCTGACTTGAATTTTGTTCAATTTCTATTGTTGGTGGAGAAGGTTCTTTTGAGCGATCTGTTTTACGTTGTTTATTTTCTGCTGCCCACTGTTTATAGACTTTGGTCGCACTATCTAACAATTTAATTGGACCTA
>JAJAYX010000878.1 GCA_026785985.1 Rudanella sp.
CTCCTCGCCCAAAACACAAAACAACATAACTCAGTGTTCTTTTTTTAAAATCTTCCCCCCCTGTCCGGCGCCCCCCCCGCTTCTCAAACTACACCCGCACACCTTGCGGCTTGATTAAGAACTGCGGAAAATCCTCGATGCGGGGGCAACAGACCTGATCCATCACCTGCCGTAACTGGGTTTTTAGCATCCCGATGGCGTGTTCGCCCCCCCGATCGCCGAGAGCCGCCACGCTATACATGAACGTACGACCCATGAACGTAAACTCGGCCCCACTCGCCAATGCCCTTGCCACATCGGGGCCAGACCGAACACCGCTGTCCATCATGATTTTGATCTGCCCTTTGTAATTCTCCATAATCGGTTCCATTGACTTAATGGCCGACTGCCCTGCGTCGAGTTGCCGCCCGCCGTGATTCGAGACGATGATGCCGTCGAGACCCAGCCGAATGGCCCGTTCGGTATCTTCTTCGGTCGCCACGCCTTTCAGCACTAATTTGCCTTTCCAGCGGTCGCGGATGGGCGCGATTTTGTCTTCGCCCATCCGCCCCGAAAACGTCTGATTCATATACAGCCCCAACTGCTTCATGTTTAGACCTTTCGGCATATACTTTTTCATATTGGCAAATTCGGGCTGACCCTGAAAGAGGGTACGAAGTGCCCAGTTGGGGCGACCCATAATCTGCAGCGTATTGGCAACCGTCATGCGGGGGGGCATGGCCAGCCCGTTTCGGATGTCGCGGGGCCGGAACCCAAAACTCGGCACGTCGCACAGGATCACCAGCACCTCGCAACCAGCAGCCTCGGCCCGGTCTAGCAGGTCGTCGCGGAGTTTATTGTCGGCGGGGTGATACAACTGAAACCAGAACTTGCCCTCGGTGATTTCGCCAATCCGTTCGATACTCGCCGTGCTAACGGTGCTAAGAATAAACGGAATATTATTGTTGACGGCCGCTTTAGCCAGGATTTCGGGTGCTTTGGGCCAAACCAATCCCTGCAATCCGATGGGCGCAATGCCAAATGGAGCATCGTAAACGCGGCCAAACAGTTCGGTTTTGAGGGATGGAGCCTGATACTCGTTCAGGTAATAGGGCTTTAGTTCGATTTCCCGAAGTTCGACGGTGTTTTTCAGGAGATTAACATCTTCGTTGCAACCGCCATCCATGTATTCGAAGGCGAAGCGCGGAATGCGTCGGCGCGCCTGTTCGCGCAGGTCATCCACCGACGGGTAACGGGTATCGTAGGGCAGTTTCATGGAGTAGCCATTTAGGTATTGATTTATAAAAGTAAATGTAGTTATTTCTGCTACTGTCCCATAGTGTCTTTCCAACGTTTTCTATTTGTGCGGATCTTCTCTTTTCTGCTGATTTTGACTGCACGAAGCCTATACCCGCATTGGTGCCGCCGACTATGGTTTTGGCCTGTTCATTGCCGGCCCCTCCAAAACCGCCGACATCGAGTAGTCGCTGGTATTGGGTGCCCACGGGCCAAAAACGATGACGGTGTTTTTGATGGAATAAGGGGGATCTGTAAACTTAGTGTTTCCCTACCCTTTTACGATACCAACTGCTCAAACAGCCGGTCGAGTGTCGCCCTGGCATCTTCGCACAGGCCGGGATGCACGGGTGAGGTTTGAACCACCGTGCTTCGGGTGGCCGTGAGCCAGCGAAACCGGGCGGCAATAGCCAGTTGCCCAATTGGCCCACCCTCCCGGCGACCCGCGCAAATCCGCTCGAAGGCCCGGAGCCGGGCTTCCAGTTCGTCGCTGTCCAATGCACCCGCAAACGCCCGGAGTCGATCCCCATTCAGAGCAAATCGGGTTTGCAAAAACCGCTGCGACGAACAGTATAGAATAACGCCAACGTTCAGAAATTCTTCCCGCTCCACGCACGGCACAACCCGGATTACGGCGTATTCAAACAAGTGCTTTCCGGGCATGTTGCGCTTCGTTTAAAAATACGTCGGAGTTCGCTATTCGCGTGGTCAAAAACTGTACGTACACATCCCGCCGTTCGGCTGGCGATGCCTCTTCGGATTGATCTATGAGCCATTCGTCAGGCACCAGCGACACAATACCGGCGATGCGTTCGGGGGTTAGCAGCGCACGAAATTCAGTGTCAACCAAGTCTAATTCAGCCGCTTGTGTCAGCAATACATGGTCTTTTACCTGCACAAAAGGGCGTTTGACGGCTTCGTTCCAGGGTTGCCCGGAATGATGAAAATAGAGCGAGGCCCCGTGGTCGATCAGCCAGAGTTCCTTGTGCCACATGAGCATATTGGTGTTGCGGGCAGTGCGATCCACATTAGTCATCAGGCAGTCGAGCCACACAATTTGCGAAGCTAATTTAGGGTCAACAGTCGTCACCAGCGGGTCGAAGGTGATGGCCCCGGACAGGTAATGCAGAGCAAGGTTTAGCCCCGTGCTGGCCTTGAGCAAATCCTGAATTTCTTCGTCGGGTTCGGTGCGGCCAAAGGCTTCATCGAGGTTCGCAAACACGATTTCGGGAATCCGCAGACCGAGGGCGCGGGCGGTTTCCCCGGCAATGAGTTCGGCAATGAGCGCTTTGGTTCCCTGCCCGGCCCCGCGAAATTTCAGCACATACAGAAAATCGTCGTCGGCTTCAGCCAGCGCAGGCAGTGAGCCGCCCTCGCGCAGGGGAGCCACGTAGCGCGTTACGTTGACGGTTCGGAGATCAAACACGGGATTGAGGTTCATAAGGGAGGTGAGGAAAATTCTGGCGAACCATCAGCGAGAACGGTTTCTGGTCGGTAGCGGCAATGGCGAGGAAGGCTCTGGCTTTGCGGATTATCCTTTCCAAATCAGGCCAGGGCCTGTTCATGTCCTTACTAATATCGTGCTTTTGTTTGTCAGTCAATTCATCGGGATCATAGTCCCAATAAAGGTCATTCAATTCCACTGTATCTAAATACTTGCTTCTTTTCTCTCTTAATTTCTTTCGATTAAGTCCATAAGCCTTGATTGAGTTTTCTCCTTTTGTGGTTTTATAAGTCAGCATATACCTTTTGAATTGCAAATGCTTTTCAGGATCATCCAGCGATGGATGTAGTATAGCTGGCTCTTCCAGGCTCACATCGAATGAGTGATTTTTAGCCCGCATCGGCTCATCAACAACAGGGAAGAAATTATTTTTATGTTTCCTATTACAGATTTCACAGGAGAAGAATAAATTCTGCCAATCGTATGCCAACCAATAGTAACCTGGTCGTGTTAGTTTATCCTTCCACGTTCTTTTTAAACCCGCGTTAGGTGGA
>JAJAYX010000879.1 GCA_026785985.1 Rudanella sp.
ATGCCACCGAGCGCATGGTAACGTTTGCCGAAACGGTCAAATCGAAGGGCAAAGAAATCGTTAAGGACGACGCCTGGAGGAATCAATCGGTAGCTGAACGCCTGAAACACGCCCTGATCAAAGGCATCACTGAGTTCATTGATGTGGACGTTGAAGAAGCCCGCCAAAGCGTAGAGCGACCCCTGCACGTGATCGAGGGGCCACTGATGGATGGTATGAACGTGGTGGGTGATCTATTTGGGGAGGGCAAAATGTTCCTGCCGCAAGTGGTGAAATCGGCGCGGGTGATGAAAAAAGCTGTGGCCTACCTCACCCCATTTATTGAAGCTGAAAAAGGCGACGGTGTGGCCCGGACGGCTGGTAAAATCCTGTTGGCCACCGTAAAAGGCGACGTTCACGACATTGGCAAAAATATTGTTGGTGTGGTGCTGGGATGCAACAATTACGAAATTATCGACCTCGGCGTGATGGTTTCGACGGACAAAATTCTGTCCGAAGCCAAACGTCTTAATGTGGATATTATTGGTTTGAGTGGCTTGATTACGCCTTCGCTGGACGAAATGGTGGGCGTGGCCAAAGAAATGGAGCGGCAGGGTTTTACCTTGCCATTGCTCATTGGTGGTGCCACAACCTCGCGCATTCACACCGCCGTAAAAATTGATCCGCACTATTCAGGGCCAGTAATTCACGTGCTCGATGCCAGCCGCAGTGTTCCGGTGGCTGGTCGGTTAGTGAGCGAAACGGAAGCTACCCGCAATGCCATTTTTAGCGAAATCAAAGCCGAATATGTCAAACTCCGCGAGGATCACGCCAAGCGTCAAAAAGAGAAAAACCTGCTTGGTATTGCCAAAGCCCGCGCCAACGCAGTGGCTATCGACTGGAGCGACTTTGAGCCAACGAAGCCAATATTTCTGGGTAATCAATATTTCCACGATTACTCCCTGGCTGAAATCGCGAAATACATCGACTGGACTCCCTTTTTCCAGACATGGCAGCTTCACGGCAAGTACCCGGCCATTTTTGAGGATGCAATTGTGGGGGTTGAAGCCCGCAAACTCTACGAAGATGCCCAGCAATTGCTGACCGAAATCATCGACGGAAAATTGCTCGGAGCCAAAGCCGTAGTAGGTTTTTACCCCGCCAATGCCACCGACGACGATGTGTTGTTGCATGATTTTGAGACCGAAACCCGCAACATCCCCTGCGAACGGCACGGTAGCCACGCCCATATTGAGTATAAGTTGAGCCGGACTGCGGTCGATAGGCTGGCCGGTAATCAATCGGTGTTAGCGGTGAATGATGCCGGCACATTAGTCTATGATACCAAAGCTGTTCTGCACTTTCTGCGGCAGCAAAACCAAAAGGCGGCAGGTTTGCCCAATTTCAGTTTGGCCGACTTTGTGGCCCCGCTTGATTGTGGCCGCGAAGACTACATCGGCGCGTTTGCCGTTACGGCGGGTATTGGCATTGAAACCTTATTGGATAAGTACGAGCGCGACCACGACGACTACAGCAGCATCATGGTGAAAGCCCTCGCCGACCGCCTTGCCGAAGCCTTCGCGGAGCTGATGCACTACCGCGTCAGGACGGAGTTCTGGCCCTACGCCACCGATGAAAGCCTGTCAAACGAGGAGATGATCAAGGAGAAATATCAGGGAGTCCGCCCGGCTCCCGGCTACCCAGCCTGCCCCGACCATACCGAAAAAGCCACCCTATTCGACCTGCTCGATGCGGGCCAAATTGACATCACGTTAACTGAGAGCTTCGCCATGTATCCGGCTTCATCCGTCAGCGGTTTCTATTTCAGCCACCCCGAATCGAAGTACTTTGCCGTGGGAAAAATCGGTCGGGATCAGGTGATCGACTACGCCCACCGCAAAGACATGACGGTTGAGGATGTGGAACGGTGGTTGGCTCCGGTGCTGGCGTATTGAGGGGTAAAAAAAGCGGCTCTAAGCCGCTTTTTTATGGTTGAACTATGCGCTGATTATTGGCTAAATCTGCATGCAGGAATATTCAACCAGCTTTTTCTTCCATCATTGATGAAATTTCAGACAGAGTGAATACTCTTTAAGGACTCGATGCTGCCCTGAATTGCACATGAGGGGGTCAGCAAACGAAGCCCAAAACAAGCCAGCTTCCAGGTGCAGCTTTTGGACTTCGTTTGCATAAATATTGAACCCGTTAATCCCATTAACTAAAGTCTTTTCATCAAGAGACTTTCCATCGACAATCCATATACAGTCAATCGCTTCACCATACTTATGCCATGAAAGACCAGGAGGAGCATTTGTAACATGGTCACCATGCTGAGGGCCTACGCTTTGCAAGCAGTGCGCTAAAAAGGAGGCTCCTTTAGCCTCAAACTCATTGATCTTTTCTGTAATCTCTTTAATCGCCCGTGATTGTCGCCAAAGTATGGCTTGGCTGAACGGGCTACGTAGCGTTTCATTAGGTCGCATTTCAATGCCTCTGTTCTGGCAATTGTCCAGCAGTTGTATAGCCAGAGGTTTAAACTCAGGAACGAGCAAATCCAGGTTAGCAGCCATTGTCGTATCAGTGTTTACAGGTTTTGAATTCGTTTACATTGAGGCATTTAAAGGCGAATTCGACAATGATATCTCGTTTCAGGATGCAGTAAGCAATTTCAAAGCTGATTATAAAGCCAAACGCGCTCAGAAAAAAGCCGAGCGGAAAGAGCGTCGCGAAGCCAAAAAGGAGGAGCGGCAGGAACGCCGGGAAGCGCGTAAACGTGATTGACGAAGTCAAACGTGTCTGACACCGTAAAGGAGAGCAGACACGCATCACAAATGAGTACCTTTGCTCTATGAAATGGTTCCGTAACTTTTACAAAGAATACAAGCCGTATGTATTTTCAGACGGCCTTTACTACATTTTTATCGTTATTTTCATTATTCTACTGTTCGTTTTCTTCTCCTAAATGGCCGCATCAACCACCTTGCTGGCTATTGTAAATCCACTATCAGGAACAGCCTCAGCCGCTCAACGTCAGCAACTTAGCCAGTACATGGCGCGTCGGGCCGAACAAGCTGGCTTCACTGCTGAAATTGCCGTAACTACTCACGCAGGTCACGCCACTGAGCTGGCCAACGCGGCTGTTCGGCAGGGCATTGGGCGGGTGCTGGCCATTGGGGGCGACGGCACCATTAACGAAACGGCGCGGGCTTTGCGGCAATCAGCCACGGCTTTGGGTATTGTGCCGATGGGGTCAGGCAATGGCCTTGCCCGGCATTTGGGAGTTCCACTGGATACACGAAAAGCCATCGACAAAGCCCTGAATGGCAAACCCGTAGTGATTGATAGTGGGGAGATTGGCGGGCATCCATTCTTCTGCACAGCCGGGCTGGGGTTCGAGGCACATGTGGCTCACGTGTTTGCCCAACAGCCCGTTCGAGGTCTGCCAACCTATATCCGAACCGCGTATGGAGCATTCTGGAACTACAAACCGAGTGACTATGCGGTGAATGGTCAAGAGAAAAAATTGTTTACCCTAACGTTTGCCAATGCCGGGCAGTTTGGTAATAATGCCTGGGTGGCTCCCCACGCCAACATTGCCGATGGGCGGCTAGACCAATGCGAAATCAAGCCCTTTCCAAAGTCAGTCAGCGGGGGATTAGCCTGGCGGCTTTTCAACCGCACGCTTGACAGTTCGGCCTACTGGCACGGGGAAACCATCACAAAAGCCGTGGTCGAAAGTACTCAATCACTGGTTATTCATGCGGATGGCGAACCACTCCTGTTCGCCGAAAGCAGGTGCGATATCCGGGTGTTGCCGGGGAGTTTGCTGGTGTTGCTGTGAAAAGATGGCTATGCCTACAGATAGGATTTTACTTCACTAACTGAAATGTTGAACTCCTTTGCAATCTGTGAAAAACTTTGCCCTGCCTGATGCAAAACCTTAATAGCCACCTTGAGTACTTCTTGTCGACCAATCTCTTTACCGATCTCTTTGCCTTTTACTAAGCCTTGCTCTTTGCCTTGCTCTAAGCCTTTCTCCAAGCCTTTTACTAAGCCTAGCTCTAAACCGATCTCTTTGCCTTTTACTAAGCCTAGCTCTAAGCCTTGCTCTAAGCCTTGCTCTAAGCCTTGCTCTAAGC
>JAJAYX010000880.1 GCA_026785985.1 Rudanella sp.
TCCGTTGGGGCAACCTCCGTTGGGGCAACCTCCGTTGGGGCAACCTCCGTTGGGGCAACCGACTTCACCAGTATGGGCGAGGGTTTGGCAGTTTCCACGTATCCGGTTTCAGCAGGCAGTATAGGTGGGGCAAGAGTTGTGCCAATTGTGGCGGGGTAGTGAGCCACCACCACCGTAATATTATCCTGACCGCCCTGTTCGTTGGCCTCCCGAATCAGTTCGGTGATTTGTTCCCCTGGTAATAACGACTGCATCAACACGTCGGTTATCTGGTCGCGGGTAAGCATATCGGTCAGGCCATCGCTGCACAGTAACAAGTTGTCGCCGGGCAGAAAATCGGTTTCGCCCGACTCCAGAAATTCGGGATCGTCGACCCGGTGCGTCATTGTCCCCACATCGCGCAGAATCTCATTTCGGCGGGGGTGTTTCATAGCCTCGCGCTCAGTGAGTTGGTTGGCATCTTCGCGCACGCCCACCAGCGAATGATCGTGCGTTAGTTTGGTAAGCTGACCCGCCCGAAAACGGTATAACCGCGTATCTCCCACGTGCACGAACAACAACTTTCGAGTCTCCACATTGGCTACGGCGGCTGTCAGTACACAGCACATCCGGGCCAGTTCAGGGCTATTATATTTCTTTGTAACAATCTGGTTATTAGCATGAATCACCGCTTCCTGGAGCATCGTAAGTGTGTCGCCGGTTGGGGTGGCCATATACTGTTCAATAGACTCACTCGCTACCGCAGCAGCCTCCGCCCCACCGGCATACCCCCCTACCCCGTCGATCACAACCAGGAGCGCATCGTTGACCGACCACAACGGCCTGCTAATAAAGGTATCCTGATTATCTTTGCGGTGTCGGCCAACATCCGTTTGTCCGGCAAAAGTTAAAACGTCACTGGTGGTCATTATCGTTGCGTCAGTTAAGAGGTAATGGGTGCTCATTATCGTTGCGTCACTACTGACAATGAATTCACCTCGGTAATGAACGGAAGTGCCGGATCAGTAGCAACGCGACAAGAGCACCCAGCAAAACAGCAATTAGTGTATCAATCATAGGGGTTGTGGTTTTGGGTTCGGACAGTTCTACTTCACAAATTGCGTTGAAATGATAACGTAACGATTCCATTGAGCAGAATCTGCGAAGGGCTGGGTAGATTCACCCAAACAGGATTTCCCGGTTCGCTGCGGGCCACAATCTGCTCGTTCAGGCGGGTTTCGTACTGACTGAACGAAGCCAGTTGAAACTGCCCCGCTGTGGTATCATACCGGATTCGGGCATGGGGGTTCGAGACATAAGGCGACACCAGCCGAATGTAGTTGGCAAAGGCTTCGTTGTCAGGTTCCCGACGGGCAATCACCACTTCCCGATCGTTCATCCAGTAGGTTTCTTCGGTATTCTGATCGGCCATGAAACAATCGATTCGGGCGAGTGACTCCGGTTGGAGCCGGGACAAAGCCGGTTGAGCGGGCCGCTGCGGCTTGGGTGAACCTGCAACGGGAGCAACCACCTCCGGCGAAACGGCTGGTGAGGTTGGCGGTGTTGCCGGCAACTCCTGTTTCAGGCCCGGCACTTCGATGACAGGCAGCAGGGCGGGGTCAATGCGCACCGCAAACGCCCCCGATTCGCGAAAGTCGATGTGGCGGAACGAGGGCAGGTTCAGATCTAATTTCTGGTAGACATTGGTATTTTTCACTTTGCGGGTGGCTTTCAAATTACCACCCACGGGCGCATTGTCGACACTATCGTTTTCGAGCGAGGCTCCTGTCAGCGATCCAATCACCTCCACATCGGCGGGTGTAATGGGTCGCCCGTCGAACTCGGTTCCGGGGCCGAACTTAAAATGCCAGTGAGAGGCCACCGTCACGATTTTATCGGTTCCTTTTTTGCGGGCAGCAATGCGGTCATAAAACGCTTTCACGGCTTCATTCACAATCACCGGCAGGGCTGCCAGGCGTTCGGCATAGCTTGTCGGGTGCAGAATAATCACAAAGTGCGCATCGAAAAGCAAGCTTGTGCCAATACTTTCGCGGTTTAGGGAGGCTTCAAAACAGCGGATCAGTTCGGCCAGAATACGTTCGTTTTTGATCGTAATGACAGTTTGTTGCTCCCGCTTTGGTACGAGCAAACTACCTAATTGATCCCAAAAGCTGGTTGGTGGTTTTTTCATTTTACAAATAACGAATTATAGTCCTTTTTCGGCAACATTCAAAGCCTGACCCGGAACCTGACGGGTGTGCCGGGTCAGGCTTTGACCGATAACCTGGCCTACACCTATCTGCCTAATAACCCCGATTTAAACCCCATCGAAAAGGTCTGGAAGGGGGTCAAGCGTTGGATGACGGAAAGTAGCCTCTTCAAGGATATGGATGAGTTGGTGTCTGTTTTCCACGCTGTTTTTGATCGGCTCAAAGATAAGCTTTCGTTTGTCAAAAGCTGGTGGGAGAAGTATGGGGAGAAGTTTTCTGGCTATAGTCCTATTCCCGTTTCTAATACGTTGCAATAAAGTCTATACTCTTCCGGAAAAGTCTTTATGATTATCCACTCCATCATCTACAACTGCCACCTTAACCATTGATCGGGGCTTTTTTTTGGTATTGAGATTAAACAGCAACGGCCCCGGCTTTGTTATTTAGACAACACATAACACGTGGGTTGGAACCGGACCGCCGGGCCGCCCACGCCACGATACAACCATGGAAAGCTACTCCCCCAATCCCGACGATATGATGAACCAGAACTCCAGCAACGTTCCGACGGGCATGGAGCAGGATACCGATGCCGATGAGGAAATTATTGATCAGACTGATTCCTCACCTGCCAACGACTCTGACTTGCAGGCCGCGCCCATTGAGCAGCCCAAAGCTGGTGAAGAAACTCCCATCGACGATTTGGCCAGTTCGATAGCCTACGCGCTCGACGGGTCTGGGCGGGGCGAAATCAAACCTGACTAAGCCATTTCTTTGTACTGCATTCGGTAGAGGTTGGCGTAGGCCCCCTCCTTCTGCAGCAATTCCTCGTGCGTGCCCTGTTCAACCAATTGGCCCTTGTCGACCACAATAATGTTGTTGGCCTTTTGAATGGTCGATAGTCGGTGGGCAATCACAATGGCAGTGCGGCCTTTCATCAGCTTTTCGATAGCTGCCTGAATAAGCTCTTCAGTCTCGGTATCGACGGATGAAGTTGCCTCATCCAGCACAATGATCCGGGGGTTTTGCACCATGGCCCGCACAAACGAAATCAACTGCCGCTGCCCCACCGA
>JAJAYX010000881.1 GCA_026785985.1 Rudanella sp.
GCCCTGAGCCAACGACCTGCCATCAACCCGGTGAGCGGTAGCCCATCGAGTAGTACCCTCAGTGGCGACATCGACAACAGCCCGGCCAGCACCACCGGCAACAGCCTCCACGTCATCAGCAACCCCGCCGGCCTGAGTCTGACCACCAGTGCCGTGCTGGATGGCTTTGTCATCACCGGCGGCAATGCCAATGAAGGTAATACCTTCGGGGGCGGGATGTACAACGATGGGCGTGGCAGTGGCAAGGTCTGCAGCCCCAGCCCACCGTCACGCTCCTTTTCAACAACGCCAGCGTGAACGTAGCCAACAATACCTTGCCCGTGATCACCCTCAACAACGGCCTGCCAACCACCTTCCAGGTGTTGGGCGGGACATCGTACCAACGGATGCAGGTCATTGACCGCATTAATGGCTACGAGATTCGGCAGGTAGATACCAACGCAACGGGGGTGTTCACCGTCAATACGCCGGGGCCATTCAGCCTCACCGTGACCGATGCCAACGGCTGTTTCCGGACGGTGCAGGGCGAGATCCGGCAATAGCCCTAAGGTGGGTTTGTGGAATAATCAAAAAAGGGCTTCGGACAGTATTTGCCCCATTTCGTCCTTGAATAATTAATTTTTACCTATAAAAAGCCTTATTTTCGGCCAATAAGTCTTTTCCTCTTCATTTCTTTTAGTCACTAATTTAATCAATAATGCGCTCATTCGCCATTCTACTGCTGCTGACCTGCTGTGTACGGGTTGGCGTTGCCCAACAAACCGCGTCCCAACAACAGGCCGCCACCGACTTCCGCCAGAGCCTGATCGAGGGCGAAGCCGCCCGAAAACAAGCTGTCGCCCAGTTCCTCAACAGCAAGGTCGGTTTGCGTCAGTCCTTTACCGACGCGCAGGGGGCTTTCCACTTCCTGCATCATATTGACACCGATGGAACCCCGATTTACTACAACACCCGCAGCAACCTGGCCTTAGCCACCTCCATCGGCACCAGCAAGCTCTGGAGCGGGGGCAGCCTCGGCCTGAATCTGCAGGGGCAGGGCATGGAAATCAGCGCGAACCGCTCGCGGCTGGGGATGTGGGAGCCGGGACCAACCCGCACCACTCACCATGAATTCGGGGGCCGGGCCATCACCCGCGATACGCCCCTGTTCACCATCGCCAATGGCAATGCCGACCATGCCACGCACGTGGCCGGCACCATGATTGCCACTGGGGTGCAGGCTCAGGCACGAGGCATGGCGAATCAGGCGATTCTGGATTGCTTTGAAATCCAATCCGACGAATTGGTGGAGATGCAGACGGCCGCTTCGGAGGGGATGCTGGTCTCGAACCACTCCTACGGCCCCGATTTCGATACCACGCGGGTGCGGTTGGGGGTCTATGGTGCCGAGTGCCGCAGCTACGATCAGATTGCATTCCAGAACCGAAACTACCTCCAGATTCATGCCGCCGGTAACGACCGCAACGATGATAACAACATCAGCTACGATATTCTGATCGGGGGCGCGTTGGGCAAGAACGTGGTGGCGGTTGGAGCCGTCAGGAATCTGGGGCCGGGGGGCTACACCGGCCCGGCGAGCGTGTCGATTGCGAATTTCAGCAGCTACGGCCCCGCCGACGATGGCCGAATCAAGCCCGATTTTGTGGCTCCGGGGGTTGCCATTTATTCGCCTTACTCAGCCACCGACCAGACTTATTCGATCTCGAACGGCACGTCGATGGCTTCGCCGGGAGCGGCTGGCTCGTTGTTCCTGTTGCAGCAGCACGCCCGCAACACGCGCAACGCACTCATGCGGTCTGCGACCCTGAAAGGGCTGGCGATTCACACCGCCGATGAGGCAGGAGCCAACCCCGGTCCCGATTATGCGTTTGGCTGGGGGTTGCTGAATCTGGAAAAGGCCATCAATCTGCTGAACCTGGCGGGAGGTACACACCTGTTCGAAGAAACCTCAATAGCCGATAAAGTCACCTACCGCAAAACCATTACGAGTACGGGCGGACCGTTTAAAGCCACCCTTTGCTGGACGGACGTGCCCGGCACGCCGTTGGTGAACGGCGGCATTAACAACCGAACGCCGATATTGGTCAACGACTTAGACCTGCGGGTGATCGACCTGGCGACGAACCAGCCGATTGCTCAGTTGCCCTGGCGATTAGCCCCTGCCAACCCAACGGCGGCTGCCACCCAGGGCGACAACGTGGTCGATAACGTGGAGCAGGTTTTCGTGGAGAACCTGCCCGCCGGTTTGTATGCCCTCCAGGTAACCAACAAGGGTACCTTACAACAAGGTCCGCAGGAGTTCTCGATTTTCGCAACGGGGATCACCCGCACACCCGTTTTGAGCAGCATCGGCAGCATCTCAACCTGCACCGGGGTCGCCACGGAGACCTTGTCTGTGAGCGTGGCAGATGCAGAATTGGCTTCGGTCACGCTCACGGCCAGCAGCAACAACACGGCCCTGTTGCCATCGGGCAACATTGTGGTGGGCGGTAGCGGAGCCAACCGAACGGTGGTGGCAACGCCCTCGCCGGGCCAAAGCGGAACAGCACTGATCACGCTGATCGTGACAAACAACGCCAGCCAGACTGCCAGCACGAGTTTCACGCTCGCGGTGATCGCGCCAACGGTAACCATCACCATCGCACCGTCGCCAACGATTACGCAGGGGCAAACGGCAACGCTCACCGCCAGCGGAGCCAACAGTTTTAGCTGGTCAACGGGTGCAACCACGGCAGCGGTGTTTGCCACCGTAGCAGGAACTTACTCCGTGACGGGTGCAACAGGCGGATGCTCTGCAACAACATCGGCTACGCTCATTGTACAGCCGGTTGCCTGCACCACGTTCACGACCCTCAAAGCCGGACTATGGAATGACCCGACGGTTTGGTCGTGCGGCATCGTGCCAACATCGCCAACGACTGTTGTCGAGATTAATCACGTCATCGGTTTGCCCGGCAACTACACGGCTCAGGCCGGAACGGTGCGGTATGGCCTGACCGGGCGATTGACCTATCAGACGGGAGCCAGGCTACAGATGGGGCTTTAAGGTTCGCCAATGGCCAGTACACCCTCCCCCCGGCAA
>JAJAYX010000882.1 GCA_026785985.1 Rudanella sp.
CGGCGTAACCACCACCGACGATGTGGTGTGGTGGTATCGGCAACGCATCACCGAACTGGGTCTTGAAACGTGGTTTCACCCAACAGTAGACGTACAACGAGCGGATGAGGCCAAGTTCGATCACCTCCGCACCTTTGCCAAGCGGCCCTCCGGCGAAGTGATTATGCCCGGCGATTTGCTGCACGTGGATTTTGGTATCACCTACCTCCGCCTGAACACCGATCAGCAGCAACATGCCTACGTGCTTCGACCGGGCGAAACGCAGGTTCCCGACGCGATTCGGGCAGCATTCCGGCAGGGGAACCGCTTGCAGGAGATCCTGACGGAGCAGTTTCAGACGGGGAAATCGGGCAATCAGATTTTGCGCGAGGCTTTGGAGCAAGCTCAAAAAGAAGGCATTAAAGCCACCATTTACACCCACCCCATCGGTAGTCACGGTCACGCAGCAGGCCCCACGATTGGTATGTGGGATCAGCAAAAGGGTGTTCCCGGCCCCGGCGATTACCCGTTGTTGCCCAACACGGCTTATTCTATTGAGCTAAACGCGGCTGTCGAAATCCCCGACTGGAAAAAAACCGTTCGGATTATGCTCGAAGAAGATGGTTCATTCGACGGGCAACGGTTCCGGTACATCGACGGTCGGCAAACCGAGATCTATACCATTCCCCGAACGTTGGGTTATGTGAAGTAGGAGGGGCCACGTGCCGGAAACCTGCCAATGCGGCATCTTGTTGTTGAATTGATTATTTCTGAAACGATCAATAGCCATGACTATTGAAACAATCATCAATCGTTCCGGGAAAAGGGCGGATAATGAAGCCACGGGATTCGGGCAAACACTAAAATTACAAACAATACCCCTTGTGTTTTAGTAGAATAAACAAAGAGATGGTTGACTCAATAGTCTGCTGTCCTTTCTTATGGGTTGGTATTCTAACAGGCGATACCACCCATTTATTTTTTGTTAACTTTCGGCTTTTACTTTACGATTTCAAATCTACGATTCTAAATCCGCGATCAGACCGACTGTCAAGTAACTTATGGCAAAACGCACTCCTGCTTCCGATTCCGATCAAGCCCCGAAAGCACCCCGCAAAACCAAAGCGGCTCCTCAACCGACCCTGGTGACCAACCAAACTCCTGCTCCTGAAACCCCACTAACGGCTCAGGCAGTCGTTTCCGGTCTTTATTCCCGTTTTACTGATTTCGATATTCACCTGTTTGGGGCGGGTAAACATCATAGGCTTTACGAGAAATTTGGGTCGCATGTGGTCGAACACAATGGCGTTACGGGGACGTATTTCGCTGTCTGGGCACCATCGGCCCGCTATGTATCCGTGATTGGTGACCTGAATGGCTGGGATAGAGGAAGCCATACAATGAACGTCCGCTGGGACGGGTCGGGCATTTGGGAACTCTTCGTGCCGAACGCCGGCAGCGGCTTGACCTACAAGTATTATATCGTGCATGAGAGTGGGCGCGAAGTTGAAAAAGGTGATCCCTACGCGCATTTGTGGGAGGTACCGCCCCTCACAGCCTCTAAGGTGTGGGACACCTACTACGAATGGAACGATGCCGAGTGGATGCAAAACCGGGCCGCCAAAAATGCCCTGAATGCCCCCTATTCGGTTTATGAAGTGCATTTGTCGTCGTGGAAACGCGACCCCGGCAACCCCGACCGCGAACTGAGCTACGGCGAAATTGCCGACGCACTCGTACCCTATGTTCAGGAAATGGGATTCACCCACGTTGAGTTTATGCCCATTATGCAGTACCCATATGCACCCTCGTGGGGTTACCAGATTACGGGTTACTACGCCCCCAGCAGCCGGTTTGGCTCACCCCAGGAGTTTATGCGATTGATCGAACGGCTGCATCAGGCGGGTGTGGGCGTGATTCTGGACTGGGTGCCCTCGCACTTCCCCGGCGATGCCCACGGCCTGTATGAGTTTGATGGGTCGCACCTCTACGAATACCCCGACCCGCGCAAAGGCTACCACCCCGACTGGAAATCGTATATTTTCAACTACGGTCGGCCCGAAGTGCGCTCGTTCCTGTTGTCGAATGCCCTGTTCTGGCTCGACCGCTGCCATGCCGATGGCCTGCGGGTGGATGCCGTTGCGTCGATGCTCTACCTTGACTATTCGCGGAATGCAGGCGAATGGGAACCCAACATGTTTGGGGGCCGCGAGAACCTGGACGCTATTTCGCTATTTAAAGAACTAAACGAAGCTGTTTACAAGGAGTTTCCTGATACCCAAACTATTGCCGAAGAGTCAACGGCGTTTCCGGGGGTGTCGAGGCCTGTTTATACGGGTGGATTGGGCTTCGGAATGAAGTGGATGATGGGCTGGATGAATGACACACTCCGGTATTTCCAGCGCGACCCGGCCTTCCGCAAATTTCACCAGGACGAACTGACATTCAGCACTGTATACGGGTATACGGAGAATTTCATGCTGCCCCTTTCGCACGATGAGGTGGTGTATGGCAAGAAATCGCTGGTGAGCAAAATGCCGGGCGACGAGTGGCAGCAGTTCGCCAATTTGCGGTTGTTGTTCTCGTATATGTTTACACACTCCGGCACTAAACTCCTGTTTATGGGGGCTGAATTTGGTCAAACTGCCGAGTGGAAATTCGACACCAGTCTCGATTGGCACCTGCTCGACTACGCCCCCCACAAGGGCATGGCTGAATGCGTGAAAGCCCTCAACAAACTCTACCGCACCGAACCGGCCCTGTTCGACCGGACGTTTACGGAGGACGGTTTTGAGTGGATCGACACCAGTGACCGCGAGAATAGCATTCTGACCTACGCCCGCAAAGGCCACCATCCGGAGGTATCGCTGATTGTGGTGCTGAACATGACTCCCATACCACGCACGGACTACCGAATTGGTGTTCCGACGGCTGGCACCTACGTGGAAATATTCAACTCGGATGCCCGCGAGTTCTACGGCAGTGGGGTTCTTAACCCGCAACCAATGGCTTCGGAAGGTGAACCATGGCATGGAAAAACAAACTCTCTGCTCATTAATATTCCACCATTGGGAGCTGTGGTGCTGAAAGCAAAAGCATAAATAGCCTGAATAATCGACAGACCCGGTAAGCAACTTACCGGGTCTGTTTCGTTTCCTTCGGGTGCCAAAGTCGCATACTGCCGAAATTTAACATAAGCCGATAGTGCCATCTACTGCCCAAAGCTGTAATTTTAGGGTTCAAAACAAGCTAAGTGCCTACC
>JAJAYX010000883.1 GCA_026785985.1 Rudanella sp.
CTGTACGAGTTCATAACTAACCCAGTTATGCTCCTGATGAATAATTTCTGCTCACCAACACGGCTGACGGATGAGGCCTTAGTCCGTCTGCTCTTCACCACAAAGGACAACCGCCATCTCAATCGTCTCTGTGCCCGCTACTACGATAAAGTGTATACCACCTGCCTGTCGTGGGTAAAGCAATCTGATTCGGCGGCCGACTGCACTCAGGACATTTTTGTGAAAGTGCATCTCAAAATTGATGCTTTCCAACTTCAAAGCACGTTCAGCACCTGGCTCTTTGCCATTACCCGGAACTACTGCGCCGACCGGGTACGGTATAACAAACGTCATCCCAGTCATTTTTCCATTCACGATCACTATCCTGATCTGGAAAGCGGTGACCCCTGGTATGAAGAACCCATTGACTGGGAACAAACGGCTGAACAATGCATGGGGAAACTCAAACCAGAAGACGAGCAACTCCTACGCCAGAAATATTTGCTGAACAACAAAGTTGAAGACATGGCCCGTCAGTATTCAGTGACAGAAAGTGCCATGAAAATGCGGCTAAAGCGGGCACGTACCCGTCTGGAGCAGGTATGTATGCGGCAGCGTTCACTGATAGCGGCTACGTAATAAATGCCTCTGGCTGTCCTGACAACACAGAACACGGATGGGTAAGCCATAGCCGGAAATTTCTTTATGAAACGCTGACCTCCCCTAATGGAGTTCAGCGTTTTATATGCCCTTTCGCTCACAGGAATGGTTCGGCCGCACCGGAAAAGACGGCTTCATTTATCGCGCCTGGATGAAGAACCAGGGCTTTCCGCATCATTTATTCGAGAAGAAACCCGTTATCGGCATTTGTAATACATTTTCGGAGCTAACCCCCTGCAATGCCCATTTCCGCGAACTGGCCGATGCTGTGAAGCGGGGAGTATGGGAAGCAGGTGGCTTTCCGCTCGAATTCCCGGTGATGTCGCTGGGCGAGTGCCAGATGAAACCCACGGCCATGCTGTTTCGGAATCTGGCCAGTATGGACGTGGAAGAAAGCATCCGGGCCAACTCCATCGATGCTGTTATTTTGCTTTGTGGTTGCGACAAAACCACGCCCTCACTCGTCATGGGAGCCTGTAGCGTTAATATCCCTACCATTGTTTTGTCGGGCGGGCCAATGCTGGCCGGTCGGTATCAGGGTCGAAAAATTGGCACGTCGGATCTGTGGCGATTTGCCGAAGACTACAAAACCGGCAAGATGTCGCAAAAAGAATTTGTGGAAGCCGAAGCCTGCATGGCTCGTTCGCAGGGGCATTGTGCGGTGATGGGCACCGCCAGTACAATGGCCGCGATGGTCGAATCGCTGGGCCTGGCTCTGCCCGATAATGCCACGATTCCTGCCGCCGATTCGCGCCGGAAAGTGCTGGCCCACATGACGGGAATTCAGGCCGTTGAACTGGCCAAACAGGATCGCAAACCGTCGGATATTCTGACCCGCGAAGCCTTCGAGAACGCCATTATGATCAATGCGGCACTGGGCGGCTCCACCAATTTCATTATCCACCTGATGGCCATTGCCGGACGCATTAGCGGAGTTTCTGAAACCCTGAACCTGTCGTTGGACGATTTCGACCGGCTGTCGGCCAAAATTCCGTTGCTGGCCAATTTGCAACCCTCCGGCGAGCATTTTGTCGAGGATCTTTTCTACGCCGGGGGGCTACCCGCCGTGATTCGGGAGTTGCGCGGGGTATTGCACAACGACGCGCTCACGGTCAATGGCTACTCGATAGGCGAAAACTGCGCCGAAGCTCAGTGTTACGACCGGGCCGTTATCGCCACCGTCGACGACCCTTTCAAGCCCGAATCGGGCGTGGCCGTGTTGCGGGGGAATCTTTGCCCCAACGGTGCCGTGCTGAAACCATCGGCTGCTTCGCCTGCCCTGATGCAACACACGGGACGGGCGGTAGTGTTCGAGAACATCGACGACTACAAAGCCCGCATCGACGACCCCGAACTCGACGTTGACCCAACTTGTGTTTTGGTACTCAAAAACGTGGGGCCACGTGGGTATCCTGGTATGCCCGAAGTGGGCAACATGCAACTCCCGGCCAAAATTCTGGCGCAGGGGGTTCACGACATGGTTCGCATTTCGGACGGGCGCATGAGCGGCACTGGCTTTGGCACGGTTGTCCTGCACGTTTCGCCCGAATCGGCAGTGGGCGGCAACCTGGCATTTGTTCAAAACGGCGATCTGATCACGCTCGATGTGGAAAACCGGCGATTGCACCTGCACGTTTCCGATGAGGAACTGGCGGGTCGGCTGGCTCAGTTCACCCCCATTGACTTAGGCTACAACCGGGGCTATGTTAACCTGTATGTGCGCCACGTGATGCAGGCCCACGAAGGCGCGGACTTCGACTTTTTGCAGGGCAGTTCGGGCAGTGTGGTTAAGCGAGACAGTCATTAACGGTGAGCAGGGAGCGTGAGTGAGGTATCGTCTGTGCTTTTCCACGCCTACCTGCCCGCACCATTCCAGCACCGGTGCAATGGCATCAAGAACAAGTCGAGGTCGAAACTGGGCTTCATGACTTCGTGATAACCATTTCGACCCGGCGGTTTTCGGGGCGTTCTTTCAGGCTTTTGTTGGTATTGATGGGTCGCGAGGGGCCGTAGCCGATGGTCTCGATGCGGCCCGCGTCGATGCCTTTGCTGGCCAGATACCGCCTTACTTCGTTTACCCGGTTGCGCGACAGTTCCACGTTGGCATCGAACTCACCAACGGTATCGGTGTGTCCCTCAAGGCGAATATTCATGGCCGGGTTTTCTTTCATCAACTGCGCCAGGCGGTCTAATTCAGGGTATGATTCGGCTTTCAGGTCGTATTTCGAGACGTTGAAATAAATATTTTTCAGCGTCACTTTCGTACCAGTCTCAATCGGAACAAGGTCAAAATTGCGGAGTTTATCGGCTCGTGTTATGGTTAGCGTATCGCTTTGACTGAAATATCCTTTAGCTTTCACGGTCAGGGCATAAACCGATAAGGGTTCGGCGGCAATCTGATAGTTCCCCGCCAGTTTGCCGCTTTTCACCGAATCAGCGGGAGCATCGCCCGATGTTTCGGCACCCGACAACAGGCGATAGGTGATGGTGGCCACAACCGGCTTTTGGGTTTTGGCAACGCGCACCAGGCCCTTCATCGCAATGGCCGCAACGGCTGGTTCAGGCTCAGGTACGGGTTTTGTCTCAACAGGGTCTGGCGAGCCGTTTCCGTAGCCCGGTGTTGTGCGGGGCGTGTACCGGGGTTTTGTTTGGGGTGCGGGCGCTGAAGCCGGGGGAGGTGTTTGGCGGGCCTGAACGTCGGGTTGGCGTTTGCGGGGCGCCGGGTTGGTGATGTGAACACCAAAAAAATTGAAACAGGTTCCATTCTGCCGACTCCGATCACTGCATTCAAATAAGTCAAAGACTTCGTAGCCCGGAGTTATCCGTTCAAAGTACGCTACAAAGTCAACTCGTTCACCCGCGCTTACTTCACGGCGTTTGTCGGTTGGCAATCGTTCAATCGGGATATTTTCCGCCCGAATAAATTTGAACGCTTTTTCACCCTGATTGACATACAATCGGGCCGTTTCAACGAACGTTATGCCCTGGTCTGATTGGGTTTCGACCCGTCCCCGGCCATTTGGAGCCGGAAACCGGAAAATATCGGGCAATTTTATGCCACCGCCCCCCTGACCCTGCGCGGAGCGACCAGCCCTAAACGTCATGTAAATAACGGTGTACTGATCGGTCAGATCAACCCGCTGAATGGTCACATCTGGATCGTTGGCATCCTCTACGCGGGGGCGTTCCGTTGAGTACTGCACCTGCGCTTTGGTGACCGTTCCCAACCCTACCAGCAGCAATAGGCCCAAAAGAAGTCGAGTTTTCATCATTATCGTGTTTATCAGCGTTACCTTTAACGATTAGAACACTACGGATAGTACAAGGTTTAATCTGTCTCCATGCGATCTATTTTCCTACTGTTTGTTGTTGGTTATTGGCCGCTGTTTGCTCCCGTTTTAGAGCAACGAAATGCCAAATCACCCCCTGTTAAAGCACGGGTTACGCTGTTCTTATCAACCGAATGCCCTATCAGTCAGCAATATACCCGTCGGCTACGCGAACTACACAAAGAATTTTCCGGGCAAGGTGTCCAATTTGCGGCCTACTTCCCCCTCAGTACCGATAATAAACTGGCAATCAATCAGTTTCAGCGCGACTATCCCCTGCCTTTTCCGCTTCAGTCCGATGCTGCTCATCAACAGGTACGGCGGTTCCGGGCAAGCATCGTTCCCGAAGTTGTGGTGCAGGATGCCAGCGGTATGGTAGTTTATCAGGGGCCCATCGACGACTGGTTCTACTCTCTCGGCAAGCACCGCCCCGAACCCACGCAACATTACCTTCGCAACGCACTGATCGCTATTCAGGAAGGCAGACCAATGATTCCCCCCAAAACCGAGGCCGTCGGGTGCTTCATTGAGTGAAATAGAACACTAAATTCATCATTTCGTTGGTTGAGTTCCAGCCGTAGGGAACATCTTTGGGTGGTCGGTTCGGATTGAGCGGGTTACCGGGGGTGTTGTCGTAGGTGGCCTCGGCAATCAGCACCGAGCCTTTGGGGAGCGTGAGCGGCTGTCGAAAGGTATAGGTCATTTGCCATTTATAATCCCAATCGTCAATCTTAATTAAGTTTACCGCGTCGCCATCGGGCGTTACGGCGAAGGCTTTCACGGTTTTGCCCAACCAGTGCATGTGTGGCATCACCGACAGCAACCGAACGGTATCTGGGA
>JAJAYX010000884.1 GCA_026785985.1 Rudanella sp.
ACACCATGGGGGCGCGGACGGCCCCCCACAGGATTGGGGGGGGTCCGGCCAAAGATCCGCCGGCACGGGGGGGCGGCCGAGTTTTGCGGGCGCCCGACCACTTATAAAATCCCGGCCCCGCAACGGTGCTGCTGTTGGATACTCAATCCTTAGCCGAAAATTAGCATTACCTGATGCCGGAGCACCCCCCCCTCCTGGCTTTCCTGCCTCGAATTTTCGGCTACGAGAAGCCCCGTCAGGGGGTGGGGGTTGCTCCGGCATCAGGCACTTAGAATAGAAAAACAAGACTTTCCCGAACAGGTGCATTAGAAAATAAAACCCAACGTCTTTATCCTGAAAATCCCCACTCCCATTCATGCATCGCCGCGACTTCCTGCGTTCTGCCGCTCTGCTACCCACCCTGGCCGCCTGGCAACCGGGTGTTGGTGGTGCGGCGTTTCCGCCGGTGCGGGCGCTGACCAAAGGGCCGGGATTTCACTGGTTTGGCTACTACGACAAGTTGCAGTTTGACCCCGGCAGCCGGTACGTCCTAGGCATGGCGGTCGATTTTGAGGGCCGTTCACCCCAACCGGGCGATACCGTGCGGATTGGTATGATCGACACCGCCAAAGGCGATAGCTGGCAGGAACTCGGCAGCAGCCGGGCCTGGGGCTGGCAACAGGGCTGTATGTTGCAGTGGATTCCAAAGTCGAGGAGCGAAATTATCTGGAATGACCAGGAAGGCGATCAGTACGTCAGCCGGATTTTGGATGTAAAAACCGGTCGGCTGCGTACCCTACCCAAAGCCGTTTACGCGCTCAGCCCTGACGGGCGCTGGGCCATCGGCACTGAGTTTTCGCGCATCAACGACCTGCGACCCGGTTACGGTTACGCGGGCATTCGCGACCCGTTTTACGACGTAAAAAATCCCTCGGAAATTGGTTTGTACCGCCTGGATTTACGAACCGGGGAATCCAAAATGCTGATGTCGCTGGCCCAGGCGGCACAAATTCTCCACAACGGGCAGGATATTCGCGGTAACTTTCACTGGTTCAATCATTTATTGGTCAACACCGACGGTACCCGCATCACATTTTTGCACCGTTGGCGGGCCAAACGCGAAGATCGGCAGGTGATGGCCCGGACCAATTTTGTCACCCGAATGTTCACGCTCAACCCCGACGGCGGCGAACCATACATCATCGACCCATCGGGGTACACCTCGCACTTTATCTGGCGCGACCCAACGCACATTTGCGCCTACACCCGCCCCGCCGGACAGCCTCAGGGGTTTTACGTGTTTGAAGACCAAACCAACACGGTTGAACCGATAAAAACGGACAAAATGCCCGTCAACGGCCATCAGACGTACTTACGGCGGGGAAATAAACAGGAATGGATTCTCAACGACAACTACGCCAACGCCCAAAGCCGCGACCAGGTGCCCTATCTTTACCACCTGCCCACCGACCGGCGGATGGATTTGGGGCGCTTTCCGGCGGGCGAATCTTACGTGGGCGAGTGGCGCTGTGACCTCCACCCCCGCTCCAGCCCCGACGGACGCAAAATCTGTATCGACTCCACCCACGGGGGCAACGGACGGCAACTGTATTTAATCGACCTCAGCGACCTGGCGCTTTAACCTCTTAACCTCCAAATTCATGCAACAAGCTGGCTCTTATCGTTGGCGCATCGTCGCACTGCTTTTCATCGCCACCACCATCAATTACATCGATCGGCAGGTGCTGAGTTTCACCATGATCGACGATGATTTTCGTCGGCAAATGCTGGGACTGGCCCCCGGAGCGATCCTGACGCAGGAAATGCAGGACGCCTTCAAGATCGAATACGGCAAAGTGGATGCGGCGTTCAAAACAGCTTACGCGCTGGGTTTTCTGATTGTCGGCTGGCTCATCGACCGAATCGGCACGAAGCGCGGATTTTCCATCGGCATTATCATCTGGAGCATCGCGGGCATTATGACCTCATTTGTCAACTCCTTCGCCGGGTTGCGGGTCATGCGTGCCTTGCTGGGGTTCGGCGAATCGGCCAACTTTCCGGCATCCATCAAGTCGATTGCGGAGTGGTTTCCGCGCAAGGAACGCGCCTTGGCCAATGGACTTTTTAATGCCGGTACCAACGTGGGCGTTATCCTCACGGCCCTGAGCATTCCCTACCTCACGCTGCATTACGGCTGGCGACCCGCCTTTGCCATCACCGGTGCGCTGGGAATTCTTTTGCTGATTGGTTGGTGGTTCATCTACGACCGCCCCGACACCAGCACGAAGGTCAGTGCCGCCGAACTGGTACACATCCGGCAGGACGGCGACGTGGAATCTTCCGTTAAAGTGCCCTGGCTGAAGCTGTTGACCTACCGCCAAACCTGGGCATTCGTCGTGGGAAAGTTCATGACCGACCCCATCTGGTGGTTTTACCTGAGTTGGCTACCCGATTTTTTCAACTCCAACGAAGCCCTCGATCAAAAGCTCGACCTCAAAAACATTGGTATCCCCTTCCTGGTCATCTACATCGTTTCCGACGTCGGCAGTGTGTTTTTCGGTTGGCTATCGTCCCAGTTTCTCAAGTGGGGCTGGTCGCTCAACCGCGCCCGCAAAACCACCCTGGCTATCTGCGCGGTGTGCGTGATGCCCATTTTCCTGGCCTCCACGACCAACAATATCTACCTGGCCGTCGCGCTGCTGGCGTTAGCTACGTCGGCGCACCAGGGCTGGTCGGCCAACATGTACACGTTCGCCTCGGATATGTTTCCCAAAAAGGTCGTGGCTTCCGTGACGGGCATCGGGGGCATGGCGGGCGCGGTGGCGGGCATCCTGTTCGCCTACTACGCGGGCATCATCCGGGTTACGTTTGGTTACCTGCCCCTGTTTCTGATTGCGGCCACAACGTACTCCGTCGCTTTTCTTCTCATTCACCTGTTGGTGCCGAAGTTGCAATCCGTGAAGATTGATGAAGAGCCGGCGGAGGTGCCGGTGTAGGGATTTCGTGCGATTAGGGAACAGCCAATGCGTTGGGGGGTATTTCTCCTTGCGGATTGGCTGTTTTTGATTGGTATTGGCTTTGAATTTTCTCGTTACCGTGGCCCAAAGCGCACGGCTAAAGCATCGTTCTTCGGGCCATAGACCACGATATTAGGATAAAAACAGGGGTAACATTACCCTTTTTTTGTCTTTGTCTGTATTTTACTTATATTACAGCTGTCTAAATTTTATACCAGTATGCAAGAAGCTTTAAATCAATTTGGTGGATTTTGGACTCAACACAAAATAGAAATTTTCATTAAATATTTATTCGCCTATTTGGAAATTATGAAAAATCAGCGATTTAAACTGATATACTTTGATGGTTTTGCTGGGTGCGGTCGAATTGAGCCGGAGAATTCTGGAATTGAAGAAAATAAATTCATTGAGAGTGTAGCATTGCAGGTTCTTGGTATGGAACACCCTAAACTATTTGATATTTATTATGTGGTGGATAAACACAAGAAGAGATCATCAGCACTTAATGCTCTGGTTAAAAAGAAGTTTCCCGATCTTAATGCTCATGTAGTTAGAGACGATTGTAACATCAGGTTGATCGGTATGACGGATTATATGCGACAGAATGACCAATATAGGGCATTAGCATTCATTGATCCGTTTGGTATGAACTTAAAGTGGTCCTCAATAGAAATATGTCGGAATTTGGGAATAGATATGTGGATATTGATTCCAACTGGAGTGGCAGTAAACAGATTATTAATGAGAAAACAGGAACGTATTCCTGAATCTTGGCTTGGTAAACTTGAAGAGTTTTATGGACTACCAATTGTTGAATTGAGGAGTTATTTCTACCGAGAGGAAGAAAGATTGACTCTTTTTGGATCGGAAACTCACGTTCAAAAAATAGAGAACGCCATACA
Organism: Rudanella sp.; assembly: GCA_026785985.1. Classification (GTDB taxonomy): domain Bacteria; phylum Bacteroidota; class Bacteroidia; order Cytophagales; family Spirosomataceae; genus Rudanella. The sequence continues at coordinate 3,899 of JAJAYX010000884.1, forward strand.
TAAGGCAGTTGAATTGTATAAACAGAGATTGGGAACAGTCTGGAAATATGTTTCGACTCCGTTTCCAATGAAAAATTCCGCTGGCTCTACAATGTATCATTTTGTTATAGCTACGAATTATGCTTCAGGCTTTGGAATCGCAAATGATATTATTGGTAAAAAACTTAGTCAAGGATAATCATGGCAGAATCAAGCATTGAATGGACTGAAATGACGTGGAATCCGACAACCGGTTGCACAAAACTTACAGCCGGCTGTAAGTTTTGCTACGCCGAAGTTATGGCAAAACGGTTGCAGGCTATGGGTGTCGATAAATACATCGATGGCTTTCGGCTTGCTATTCACGAAGATTCTTTGAATATACCTTATTCATGGCGAGGGTCGAAAATGGTGTTTGTCAACTCTATGAGTGATTTATTCCATAAAGATGTTCCATTGAGTTTCATTCAGAAGACATTTAAAGTGATGAATGAAAATCCCCAACACACTTTTCAGATATTGACCAAACGAGCGGATGTACTTCTGCAATACAACGAAGAACTTAATTGGACACCTAATATTTGGATGGGTGTATCAATTGAGGATGAGCGTGTTTTAGACCGTGTTGATTTTCTTATTCAAACAGATGCTCACATTAAATTTCTTTCTTGTGAGCCTTTAATTGGGCCACTATACGATTTAAATTTA
>JAJAYX010000885.1 GCA_026785985.1 Rudanella sp.
GCTTAAGATCGAAAAGTTTGAAAGGAGGGCGATTTGAGTTAATTGTTAAGACTAAAGAAAATGCCCGGTTTGCCTCTCTAACCGATGTTGGCTTTGGCATCAGTCAATTCCTACCAATCATCGTGGCCGACCTGCAACTATCAGACTATTCCTGCCTTGCCGTTTCGCAGCCCGAAATCCATTTGCACCCCAAGATTCAAGCTACTTTTGGTAACTATTTAGCAAATCAGATAAAGCGGACGCAGAAGCAGTATATCATCGAAACGCACAGTGAATATCTGCTCAATCGGGTTCGATTGTTGCTCGTTACGGGTGAGCTAAAGCCAGAAGATGTGCGAGTATTATATTTTGAAAATGATGGGGTCAAAAGCACAGTGCATGACGTGGAGTTTACTACAAAAGGTGCCGTTAAAGGAGCACCGGACAGTTTTTTCGATACGTATGGCATTGATATTATGGACATTGCAATGCAGGCAATTGGATGATAAAAGACCTGTTTGTCGATAACAACATCGCCAAAAACTTCAAAAACCCCGCCGACCCGGAATACGAGCGATTGATAAAGTGGTTGTTTGAAAAAGGACATTTGGTGTTGACCCAAAAGCTGCTGAAAGAATATCACGACAGCAACCGGGGCAATTATGGACAAAGTATCCTGAGTATTATTGCGAGGTTGACAAAAGAAGAGCGCATTGTCATGATCTCGAATGAGCAATTGGAGATTCTGCGATTCTCGAAAACGATTGACAAAAAATGCCTGAAGCTCAATAAAGATTACTGGCACCTGAAAGCCATTTTGCTATCGAACCGGAAAATGGCGGTCATCATCGACAAGGCGTTTCGGGATGCCGTCAACTGCCACCCCAAACACGAGGGGATTCAGGCGTGCGCCGTTGCCCGGCCCGAAGAGATTGATTACGAGAACTGACTTTTTGAGACCCTGTCCGGCAATTCCAAAACCATTCCCTTATTACCAGAGTATGTATAGTGTATTATTTTTCAACACTTCATGCACCACTCCAATTGGTTTTCCCAAATCGGGTTTATGCTCCTATTTTCGCTTATCAGTATAACTCTTTACGCCAGTAAGCGCACCAAAAATATTCCCTATGTCAGCCCGTCCGTAGTTCCCAACGCCGACCCGGAGCGGCACTTGCTCGATGTGTATGCCCCCAACCGCAAACCCGCAACGGCCCTGCCCGTGGTGGTGTTTATTCACGGCGGCAACTGGAACAGCGGCAACAAAAATACCTATTGGTTCATCGGTCGCCGATTAGCGAAGCAAAACGTAGTAGCCGTACTTATCAATTACCAACTCTCGCCTAACGTGATGGTGCCCGCCATGGCCGACGACTGCGCCCGCGCCGTGCAGTGGACTGCCCAACACATTGGTGAATACGGGGGCGACCCCAACCGAATTTATGTCATGGGCCACTCGGCGGGTGGAGGCTTGGCCGCGCTATTAACCACTGATGATGAGTTGTTTACGCGGATTGGCATTGCCAAAAATCCGGTTAAAGGGGCCATCCTCGATGATCCGGCGGGCATCAACATGTATGATTACCTCCTCGAAATGAAATATCCCGATGATAAAAAGTACCTGCTGCCGTTTGGGAAAGACCCGGCGGGGTGGAAAGCCGCATCGCCCCTGTTCAAGGTACGGGCGGGTCTGCCTCCCATGCTGTTATACACGGGAGAGCGGACCTATCCAAGTATTATTGATGGCACCAAAGCCTTACGCGATAAGCTGCAAGTGGCGGGCGTAAAACACCAGTATCGGGACTTGCCCGGCAAAAAACACGTGCCGATGGTGACGCAACTCTTCTGGAAACGCAACATCATTTATCGCGATTTGCTGGCCTTGGTAAAGGGTACTCTTTAGGGCAAATTGCCATTCTTCAATCGTCAGTGCCTATTCCCGTTCCTTTCAGTTCGGTGATGGCCTGGTACACCATTACCCGAATTTTGTCGTTCAGGTCTCCAAAGGAGTTGGGTACTTTTTGGGTATACACCAATGCCACAATACCTTCTTTGGGGTCTACCCAATAGTTGGTTCCGAAATAACCACCCCATTCAAAGGCCCCTTCTGACACGGGCAGGCGGGCCGCACTTTTAGCTGAATTCAGGCTGAAACCAAGCCCGAACTTGTTGTTGCCCACGTTCAGATCGCCAATCTGATTCATCAGGGCCAGTTTAATGGTCGTCGGGCTAAGAATCCGTTTGCCATTGTACTCGCCCCCGTTCAGCACCATTTGCAGAAAAATGGCGTAGTCGAGCAGGGTAGAGTTCAACCCGGCTCCGCCCGCGTAGAACGTACCGGGTTGGTTGGGGTAATTGGGATCAAGCCCACCCTGAGCGGTATAAAGGATTGTTTTCTTGCTGGCATCCTCAGTATATAGCGTCGTCAGGCGGTTATGTTTGGGGGCAGGGAGATAAAAAAATGTGTCGTTCATGCCGAGGGGGTCAAAAAGCCGCGTCCGCAAAAATTTGTCGAGCGTTTGCCCTGATACTACCTCGATTAGCCGACCCAGCACGTCGATGCTTACACTATACATCCAACGGTCGCCGGGTTGGCTCAAGAGGGGGAGTTTGGCCAGTCCGTTGATCGCATCGGCGAGGTTAGCATTGGGTGTGCCGATCCCACTCGGAATTTTGTACTTGGCATAAATCGAATTCGCTTCTTTGCTGCCAATGCCGGGGTATCCAATGCCCGATGTATGGGTAAGCAACTGCCGGATGGTAATTTCGCGTTTGGCCGGTATGGTGGTGTAGGAGGTATCTTTCTCATTGAATTTATCCAGAACCATCATGGTCTTGAAAGCGGGCAGGTATTTCGAGATGGGATCATCGAGCAAAAATTTTCCTTCTTCATATAACATCAGCACACCCATGCTGGTGATGGCTTTGGTTTGAGAAGCAATTCGGAAGATGCCATCACGCCGAAGGGGCGTTTTCTGCGCCATGTTGTCGTATCCATAGGCTTTGTGTTGCACAATTTTACCGTTGCGGGCCACCAACACGGCCACCCCTGCCTGCCGACCACTGTCAACATACATTTGCATGATTCGGTCGAGCCGTTGGAGCCGCTCGCTGCTCATGCCGACTGTTTCGGCCCTGGCCTCCTGTAAAACAGGCTGGTTAGATTTCTGAGCCTGTGTTGCCAATGCAATTAACAGGAAAAAAAAGGAAATATACTGGCGCATAAGGAATAGGTTTACTGGAAATATTAATAATGGTTTAACTACTTATTATGAATTAATCAGGGGTGATATCGGTTATTTGGCCGTACCAACTAACCCACCATGAACGCTTTCCTGATCTATTTGGTCGATGATGACGAGGACGACCGGTTTTTTGCAAAGTTGACGTTTCAACAGCATTTTTCCGATTCAAAATTGATTTGTTTTGAGGGCGGTGATGAACTTTTGGATCTCCTCGAGCAGCCATCCCCGGTAGATGGATTTCCCGATCTGATTTTGCTGGATTTAAACATGCCGCGCATCAATGGTTTCGATATATTACGGGCCATTAAACAGCACGAAGCCTGGAAGCAAGTGCCCGTAGCAATTCTGACCACCTCAAGCGAGCCAATTGACAAAGCGAAAAGCGAAAAACTGGGAGCTTGTGCCTTTCTAACTAAACCCGCTACTTACGAGATGTTAGCCGCTACGATTAGAGCAGGTAGATTCACCTGTATGGCAGCGAGTGA
>JAJAYX010000886.1 GCA_026785985.1 Rudanella sp.
GAAATCAGCACCACCGTCCAGTCGGTCAGTTCGCCGTTTTTTACCTGAGCCTCAATAAATTTGGCAATCGTCTGAGCATCGGCCCGATAGAGCGATTTGGCGGTACGGTAATTCGCTAAAAAGTCGGTGACAGCCTGCGCCGAAACGCCCTGCCATACATAATGCGCCCGCTCCCGGTGATGCACTTCCCCTAAACCAGCCACAAAAGTCTGCATCTGAGCAAGGTTTTCGGAAATGATTTTGGGGTGTAAATCAAATAGATACGTTTCCACCAATCGACCTGCAAAGGATAGTCGCATTTCTACAGCCCGGCGCATTTTGTTGGCTGCCGTGATTTGCAAAACGCCGTCGTGGGTCTGCACTTTCAGAGCGTACTCGTCGGGGGTTCGGCCCTGACTCATCATATACTCGAATTCTTCGCGCAGGTGTTCGGATGCTTTTGTGATGTGACAAAACCACTCGTTCAGCTCGCGGGTCGTAAACAAACGGCACAAATCGGGGTAGCCGGGCCGGTAACCAAACCAACGGCCCATTTGCATGAGGGTATCGTACATTTTGGCCGGACGCAGAAAATAACTGATCGACAGCCCTTCGAGTGTCAGCCCGCGGGAGAGTTTATCCCCGCCAACGGCAATCACCGATAAGCCCTCCTTTTCGTCAAAGTAGTCCAGTGCATCGCCCGATTTCCCGTTGATTTCGCGTACCCTTATCCGCGCTACGGCTGGGTAAAGATGGGGCAGCACCTCGTCCTAAGCATGTACGCGCATGGCGGGGTCGAGCGACCGTAGGGGCGAATCCAGAATACGCTGAGTTGTGGTGGTAAACGATGGATAATCGTCTGTATCTTCCTCAAACGTCTGCCGCATCAGTTCCAGAATCGTGGGGTCGTTCTGGTCAATGCCCCGTTTGTAATAAGCAAACGTATCATCAATCAACTCCGTCAGCGATTTCTGCCGGGCAGTGTAACGCGTAACGTGAATCAACATAGAGTTATGGGCTTTGTGTTGGCCGCGAACCCGCCTGATAGCGCATACCAGCAAAAAACACCGGATGGCCCGCTTCAGCGAATCAGGAATGGCATCTGGCAGGGGAGCTTCCCGTTCTTTTTCGGGCATAAACGCCCCAATGTCGTTGATCCGGTGAACAATGGGCAGTGTCGTATCAAGGCCGGTATCGTTGCTTAATGCGGAGAAACCGAATACCTGTTCCGGGCCAACGTAATTGCTGGGAGCCGGTATGTTGATGATGAAATCACGCGGGAAAAGTTGATCGCGTTCAACTGGGACGAAAATATTGGCAAAGGGTGTGGCAGTGTAGCCTACGTAGGCACTTTTATGAAACAGCCGCAGTATTTCGCGAATTTGCCCGTTGATGCGCGTTGGTTTATCAGGATCTTTGTTGGTGCTGAGAGATGCGTGATCGGCTTCGTCGTCAATTAGCAGTACCGATTTAGAAGCAATATAGCGGTTTCCTTCTTCATCATTTTCCCCCCTTGACTTTAACCACGTGATAAGCCGACCAAGTACTTTAGGGTGCTTTTTAACAATGAGTATAATCGGCTCGTTGGTGTCAAAGTTTAGACCCAGCGAGGTAAACGCTCCAGTCGTAAAATCGCCACCGTCGTGGCTTGATGTAATTGAGTGAGCCACAATGCCTCTCTTTATCTGACTCACCCCAAAAGATGTACTGGCGTTGTAATAGTTGCGGGCCGACTGGGTATCGAACCCCAAAAAACCCTCGTCTAACCGAAGCTGTGTTTGTGCCCGCAGGTTGTTATGAATACCGGCAAGCACGATAACGAGTTTATAACCAGCATCCACTGCCTTGCAAATCAGGCCGGTGTAGTTGGCCGTTTTACCGGACTGAACCTGACCAACCACCAGCCCGCGCTTATCGATTTGTACGCCCTGTAGGGTAGGGTCAAACAGTTTGTCCAAAATGTAATCGGTCAGGCGGTCAAGTCGCCGGAGCGTTTGCGGAGCCAAGCCTTTGTAGTCTTCCTGAAAACTGTAATAGCGGTCCCAGAAATTCCAGCGAATGTCGGCCCGCCGGTTGGTGAGCCACGGCAACCGCGATTCTTTCCCTTCAAGCGCGGTCCAGTTATCAGCCCGAATGTTATAGTGGGTTTCAACCTCCCGGATAAATTGATCCCTGTCTAAATGATTATATTCGGCCATTCCCAAAACAGAATCAACCTTTTGGGTTATTGCCTCGCGGGTATGCGAAATCGTGTTTGGAAGAAGAATATTCAAAATGCGTAGTGCTTCATTCATAAAGTTTAGGAGCTAAGGGATTCGATGTATTCGGGGTAGAGTGAGAAGGGATGAATGCTCAAAATCAGGGCGCGGGCCTCCTCGGGTGTTTTGCCCCTGCTCAGTTGGGCCTGAAACATGGCCTCGGCCATTTGTTTGAGTGGCTCATGGTTGGCCTGTTCAAAAGGAGCAGCCTGCTCATCGGGGTTTTCGTTTTCCCGAATCATAATCGCTCGGATTGGGATAGTTTCCTCCACGAATTTCAACAGCGTGTTCAACGACGAACCGGTGGCCGGGTGTTTGGCCAGAAAAGCCGTTACCAGCGGATGCTCCCGATTGATCTCGTAATGCCGTTTGTCGTGCCGCTTGCGTTCGAGCCAAAGTTCTTGCTGTTGGAGAGGAATGC
>JAJAYX010000887.1 GCA_026785985.1 Rudanella sp.
CAACCTGATTCTGAAAGGAGGGAAAAACCAGGTAGTATTTATCGAAAACAAGTCGCCGTTTCGGTTTACCCGCTTCGATTTGCCGCCGGATGCCAACGCCACCGATCAACTTGTGCAGGTTATCCGTAAAGATTCACAAGGGTTCTACTGGTTTGGGGGCCATCAGCTCACCCGCTATGATTACGATCGTAAAAAAGCAACCGGCTACACCCGCCAAAATGGTAAATTTCCCGCCCAAAATGTATTGGGTCTGTGTATCGACAATCGGCAGAATCTGTGGGTAGCCAGCGAAAACGGCCTGCTGCTGTACGACCGTCCGCACGACCGATTTCAAACCATATTGTCCGATTCTGTCGTGTCGACGGTGATGGTGGTTGGCCAATTCGATAAAGATCATCTCCTGTTCGGCGACACGAAAAATCTGTATGTCATGGACCTGGCGTATTTTTACCAAACCCGGCAGGTTCGGTGTAAGGTGTTTAATACCTTCAACGGGTTTATGGGATTAGAGCCTAAGCAAGACGGCTATTACCGGGATTCGCGGGGGTATCTCTGGATTACGTCCGGCTCGGTACTCTCACGCTTAGACCCTAAACGAATCGACCTTACCATCACTCCCTTGCTTACTTACGTCACAAAAGTTAACGAACAGCGGCTGTCCTTTGTGGGCAAAACGGCCACCGTTGACCTTTTGGACGGCGAAAACTCAGCCACATTTACCATGGCAACGGTAGGCGACGACCGGCCCTTTTTCACCGAATACAGCTACCGGGTAGCGGGTTTTGTGGATGCCTGGAGTCCGTGGCAAACGCAGAATCTGATTACCCTCACCAACCTGCCGGGCGGAGAATACAGCATTCAGATTCGAAGCCGGTCGGGAAGTTTTGGAACACGGCAACCAGCCGAGACTACCTTGTTGTTTCGGGTGTCGCTGCCGTTTTGGAAAGCACCCAATCTTTATCAGAAAGCACTGCTTGCGTTTCTGGCGTTGGGTGTACTGATTGGCTTGATGGGCGTTGACTGGTATCTGAAACAAGGGCGCATTCGGAAACAGCAACAGGCTATTCAGGATCGGGAACGGCAAGTGCAGTTTTTACAGGTGCAAACGATTCAGGCCCAAATGAACCCGCACTTCATTTTTAATGTGCTGGGCACAATTCAACACCTGATTGTGGCTAATGATACCGAACAGGCAGCGGCCAATCTGCTCAAGTTGTCGCACCTGATGCGGAATTATCTGGAAGCCTCGATGCTATCCAACGAAGAACACGGCTCGCTGTTTGCGCATGAGGTGCCGTTGGCCCGCGAGATCGAACTGCTAACCATGTACATTGAGTTTGAGCAGCTACAGTATGAAGGCCGATTTACGCACGAGATCGTTGTGGAAGGTAAACTGAGTACGGAGAGTTACCAGGTTCCCCCTCTTATTTTGCAACCCTACGTTGAGAATGCGATCAAACACGGTTTGCTCTATGCCAAACAAACGGGCCACCTCAATATCCAGTTTGCCACAATTGACGAAGAGGTGCTGATTTGCACCATCGAAGATAACGGTGTGGGCCGACAACGAGCCCGGGAAATCCAGCGATTATCCCTGAAAAAATACAGGTCGCGCGGTACCGAACTAGTCGAACGGCGAGTTGAGCTACTCAATAAGATGGGTTATGCTATTTCGATTGAGACCGCCGACCGGCCAACGGGCGGAACTGTAGTTACCATTCATATTGGCTATCAACTGGATTCAACTCCTGAACAAACCTAATTTTATGCGGCCATTAGACAGCTTATCAACTAATTATCAGCCCTTACGCGCTATTTTGGTAGAGGACAGCCCCCCGGAAATGATCTTGCTAAAATCATACTTAGCCAAGTATTGCACACAGGTTGAGGTGGTTGGTGAAACCGGGAATATGCAGGAAGCAATGGCTCTGATTATGGAAGAACAGCCGGATCTGCTATTGCTGGATATTGAATTAGGCGATGCCACAAGTTACGATTTACTCGATCAACTCCAGGCAACTGGTTTTCCGCTCACTTGTGAGATTATTTTCATGACCGGCCATCCAAAATTCGACTATGCAACCACTGCGTTTGCGTATTCAGCCCTGGATTTTCTGACCAAAACGATTGACCCGGTGGCTCTCCAGAAAGCCGTTACCAAAGCCAGTCAACGGCAAAATCGCGAACAATATGCCCGCCAACTGAACCTATTGATGGATCTGATCCGCTCGCCCGAGTCGCGCAGTAATCGGTTAGCCGTTCATCAGCCCGGCGGCCTGATCGAATTTATCGAAATTGATCAGATTCAGTACCTGGAAGCGGACACCGTTATGACTCGGTTTATGATGTGCGATGGTCGGCTGATGCGGGCCACCCGCAATATCGGTCAATACACAAAGTTGCTTCAGCAGCATAATTTTTTCCCAATCAGTCAGTCTATTTTGTTGAATCTCAATCAACTCAAGCAGTACGATCACGCCGAAAAGGCACTCACGTTGATTAACGGTCAAGTTCTGTATGCTTCGCGCCGAGGTGGGCAAGATTTGCGGCATTACCTCAGCCAAACCACAACCCCGGCCGAACCCCAATCAGGTTTGTTGAGAAATTGGCTCGGCAAACTGTTTCGGTAAGTAGTAGGCAAGGCCCCTGAAATAAAGCTGTTCGGTTGGCCGTTAACGCATTTGGGTTATTTTTGCACTAATTCCAAAAACGATTTAGTACCCCTACACATGAAAAAACAAAGTTTTGCAATTGCTCTGTCCATGCTGGCCGGTGGCGTGATGGCCCAGCAAGGTCCCATTCAGTTCTCGGCCAAGAGTATTGTGGCCCTCTCGGATGCCGATATGGCCGCATCGGCCATGATCGACGGAAACCTCCTTAAAGACAAAGGCACCAAGGATGCGCTGACCACCATCAACTTCCCCCTCGACCGGAGCGGAGCCAACATCTACACTTCGGTGGTGTCGAACTCAATGACCCTGTTCGACAAAGTTCTGGCTGTCTCGAACAATGGCAAACTGGCTTTCGTAGTGGAAGGTCGCGGCCAAACCGGCGACAGTCTGACCACGCTGAAAGGGGGCCTGAGTGGTCTGCCCGCCAGCACCAAAATGTTTACGGTAGACCTCAGCGCAGGCAAACCAGCCGTTAAGTTTGGTTTTGCTGTGGGCGTGAACCCAACCGCCGTTACCATTAATCCAACGGGCAACAGCCTGATTGTAGCCTCGGCTGACCCCAACAAAGAACTTCGCATTATCGAAGTTGATGGCACGGGCAAACCAACCCGCATCCTGACGGCACCCTCGCCGGTGCCGAATGCCGTTATTACGGATTTGGCCTGGCATCCGGGTGGTCAGTTTGTGGCCTACACCATTGCCGCAACCGGCGAAGTTGGCCTGATGAAATATGCGATGGATGCTACCAGGAAACCAAATCTGACTCCACACGGCAAAACCGTGAAAGTGGGCACCATGCCGGGCGCAGGCAAATTCAACGCCGATGGCAGCACGTTTGTCATCGTTGATTCCAAAAAAGCAGCGGGTGCCGCCGGAACCGGTGCAGGCGAAGTATTTGCGGTTCAGTTCAGCACGGAAGACACCCCCGGCGAACACAAAATTGCCTCGCAGGCTGCCACTGGTGAAAGTCCTGAAAGTGTAGCCATCAGCCCCGACGGTTCGGTGGTGGTGGTTGTCAACTCAAGTCAATCGTATCAGCCGTTTGGTAATGCGGCCGTGGGTAAAAGCTCACTAACGGTTTATTCGTTAGGAAAAGATGGTAAACTGGCTCAATCAGCCGACTATCCATTCGAGGGCATTGCCCCCCAAAGTGTTGATTTTGACCGCGCAGGCGACAATATCGCCGTAGCTGTTCCCGAATATTTGGACTATGGGATGCGTAATGGCGGCATTGAGTTCTGGAGCGTGAAAAAAGGCGACAAGCCAACGCTCACGAAGCAGGCAGGTCGTATCAGCCTCACACGGGGTTGCCACGCGATCAAGGTTATTCCTTGAAAAAGTATAACCCCACCCCAACCCCTCCCCCGTAGGGAGAGGCTAAGACTCAGTGTATTTTTAGCCCCTCCCTACGGGGAGGGGTTGGGGTGGGGTCTTCCTATCGTTTTTTTCGTCGGGTCGATTTTCAGCCACAACAATGCACTCACAGTCAGGCATCCGGCAATTAAAAACAGAGGCAAATTGTAGTCCCTGGTTCGCTCTACGATGGTGCCGAAAATGATGGTGATGAAAAAGCCGCCTAACTGCCCGGCGAAGTTCATGGAACCCGTTACGCTGCCGGAATTGCGCTGCCCAATATCGACACAAACGGCGAATGCCACGGGCAGGGCCAGGTCTTTGAGCAACACGCAGGTAGCTAGCAGATAACCCGCCAGTTGGTTGTCGGTGGTCAGGCCTGCCATGGCAAAAAACAGGGCCGACGACCCCCACCCGCCCCCCCCCACCCCCCCGCGCCCCATTTTTAGACCAAAGCGGTTTGGCAGAAAGTCGCTTATAAGCCCCCCCCCAAGGCACCCAATAGCGCCCAGAAAAAATG
>JAJAYX010000888.1 GCA_026785985.1 Rudanella sp.
GAAAAACCTGGTCAAGTCGATCAATTCAGGCTAATAACTTAGCCTTGCATAGTATCTTTGGGAGTTCAACCACCACAAGAAAATTGGGAATAAACAAGCCTGATTCTATTGCCTATGCCTGCTGACGCTGAGAAACTACGCATATATGACCGGCCCGATAATAAAGGTTGGAAAAAATGGGGACCATACCTCACCGACCGTGCCTGGGGAACCGTCCGTGAGGATTATAGCCCCTATGGCGATGCCTGGAACAACGTTACTCACGACATGGCCCGCTCTCGTGCGTATCGCTGGGGTGAGGAGGGCATCGGTGGTATTTCCGATAACAAAGGCCATGTTTGCTTTGCCCTGTCGCTCTGGAATCATCAGGATGGTATTCTGAAAGAGCGTTTTTTTGGCCTCGCCGGACCCGAAGGCAACCACGGCGAAGACGTGAAAGAGTTGTACTATTATGTAGACAGCACCCCCACGCACTCCTACATGAAGATGCTCTACAAGTATCCGCAGCAGGAGTTTCCCTACAATCGGCTGGTGATCGAAACCATGCGCCGGTCGCGCCAGGATCCTGAATTTGAGCTAATTGACACAGGTATCTTCGAGAACGACGACTATTTCGACGTGTTTATCGAGTATGCCAAAGCCGATCAGAATGACTGGCTGGTGAAGATCACGGCCCACAATCGCGGGCCGGTAGCCGCCCCCATCACGCTCTTACCTACCATCTGGTTTCGTAACACCTGGTCGTGGGGCTATGATCAATATAACGTCCGGCCCATGCTTACGGGCATCGCCAACAGTCAGATTGAGGTGAATCACAAGCAGTTAGGCAAATACAAATTCTACTGCGATAATGCCGACGATCTGCTGTTCTGCGAAAATGAAACCAATACGGAGCGGCTCTATGGCCGACCTAATGCGTCGCCTTTTTGTAAAGATGGTATCAACGATTATGTGGTTGCCGGGAAAACCCAAGCCATTAATCCAAACCGCATTGGCACCAAGGCATCGGCGCAGTATGCCCGCGTTGTGGAGCCGGGAAAATCGGTGAGTGTTCGCGTCCGGTTCAGCCAAAATACGCTGTTGAGTCGCCCGTTTGATGATTTCGATCAGATTTTTGAGGCTCGTCAGAAAGAAGCTGATGCGTTTTATGCCAGTTTGCAAAAGAATGTCGAGAGTACGGAATTGCTAAACATTCAGCGGCAGGCTTATGCGGGGATGCTCTGGAACAAGCAGTTTTATTACTACAATATCAACGAGTGGCTCAAAGGCGACCCCAAAATGCCGGTGCCGTTTCAGGGTCGGGTCTATCCCCGAAACGAGACGTGGCGGCACATGTATACGGCCAACATCCTGAGCATGCCCGACAAGTGGGAATACCCCTGGTTTGCCGCCTGGGATCTGGCTTTCCACACGCTCACGCTCGCCCGGCTCGACCCGCACTTTGCCAAACGCCAACTGGCGGTTGTGCTTCGGGAGTATTATATGCATCCCAATGGGCAGATTCCGGCCTACGAATGGAATTTCTCCGACGTGAACCCGCCCGTTCATGCGTGGGCAACCTGGAAGGTGTATGAGATTGATAAACAGGCCAACGGTGTAGGCGATGTGAACTTTCTGGAGCGCGTTTTCCATAAACTCCTGCTCAATTTCACGTGGTGGGTGAATCGTAAAGACGTGGCCGGCAACAATATTTTCGGGGGCGGCTTCCTTGGCCTCGACAATATTGGGGTGTTCGACCGTTCGCAGCCGCTGCCCATGGGGGGCCGCATCGAACAGGCCGATGGCACAGGCTGGATGGCCATGTATACGCTGAACATGCTCCGAATTTCGTGCGAAATTGCCATCACCCGGCCTTCGTATCAGGACATGGCCAGCAAGTTTTTCGAACACTTTTTGCATATTGCTTCGGCTATGAATAACCTCGGCAAAGAACACATCAGCTTGTGGGACGAGGTCGATCAGTTTTATTACGACGTGCTGCACACGCCCGACAACAAGGCCCGGTTGCTCAAAATCAGGTCGATGGTGGGGCTGATTCCGCTGTTTGCGGTGGAGGTGCTGGACGAAGAGTTGCTGAATAAACTACCCGATTTCAAGCGTCGCCTGGAGTGGGTGCTGAAAAACCGGCCTGACCTAGCTTCGCTGGTGTCGCGCTGGCATGAGCCGGGCAAGGGCGAAACGCATTTGCTGTCGCTGTTGCGGGGGCATCGGATGAAAATGTTGCTGAAACGGATGTTCGACGAGTCGGAATTTTTATCGGATTACGGCATCCGCGCCCTATCGAAATTCCACGAAAAACAACCGTATCAGTTTGCCCTTAATGGCGAGGTTTTCCAGGTGAAGTATGTCCCGGCAGAGTCGGAAACGAGCGTGTTTGGCGGCAATTCCAACTGGCGCGGGCCAGTCTGGTTTCCGGTTAACTTCCTGCTAATCGACTCTTTATTAAAGTTTTACCAATACTACGGTGATGATTTTGAGATCGAATACCCCACTAATTCCGGGCAGGTGATGAGCATTAAGGAAGCCGCTATGCAGGTATCCGAGCGACTCATTAACATTTTCCGGCGCGACGAGAAAACGAGCCTGATTCCAGCTTTTGGCAATGAAATGAAGTTCCAGAAAGACCCGCATTTCCAGAACCTTTACCTGTTTTTTGAGTATTTCCACGGCGACGCTGGTGCGGGTCTTGGGGCGGCTCACCAAACCGGCTGGACGGGTTTAGTCGCCGATTTGATCGAGTACCTGTATGCGTATCAGACGGAGAAAGCGGAAGTGAAGTAGAAGCACCGTATTCCATCCCATCAAAAACGGCACCCATCCCAAAATTTGGAGCATTTGTCCTAAAGAACAAGCAGCAGCAGGATTAGACTGTATCTTTGACTGACCCGATAAAAGAGACGCAATAGTTTGCCTGATTAAAAAGAGACGCAAAATTTCGGTTAAAAAGAGACGCAAAATTTTGCGTCTCTACATGACGTAACAAATGACTATCCTGGAAACCCGTAACATCGTTAAGCAATATGCCCAGCACCGGGCGTTAGACGATGTCAGCCTGAGTGTGCCGAAAGGCAGTATTTTTGGATTGCTTGGCCCCAACGGAGCGGGTAAAACTTCGCTGATCCGCATCATTAATCAGATCACCGGCCCCGATTCGGGTGAGGTGTTTCTGGCGGGCGAACCCCTCAGTCCAGAGCATATCAAGCGCATTGGCTACCTGCCCGAAGAACGTGGCCTCTACAAGAAAATGAAGGTGGGCGAGCAATTGTTGTACCTCGCGCAACTCAAAGGGTTGTCGGAGCGGCAGGCAATGGAAAAACTCAAAATCTGGTTCACCAAGTTCGACATTAAGCCCTGGTGGGAGAAAACGGTTGAAGATCTCTCGAAAGGAATGCAACAGAAGGTACAGTTTGTGGCTACGGTGATGCACGAACCCTAACTGATTATTCTGGATGAGCCATTTTCCGGCTTCGACCCCATCAATGCGAACCTGATTAAAGACGAGATCCTGGAACTCCGTAACAACGGCTCCACCATCATTTTCTCGACCCACCGCATGGAATCCGTGGAGGAATTATGCGACTACATTGCTCTGATCGACCGCTCGCACAAGATTCTGGACGGATCAAAAAAGGCCATCAAGGAGCAGTTTAAAACGCACACATACCACGTTGACTATCAGGGCGATGTGGGCGAAATGCCCGCTGCTTTCGAAGTTGTCAACAGCCAACCTGCCGATGATGGATTCACCCGCGCCGACATTCGGATTCCGCCCGATGCCTCGGTTAATGACCTGGTTCGAGTTCTTTTAGACCGCGTTGCCGTGCGCAGCTTTGGCGAAAACATCCCCAGTATGAACGACATTTTTATTAAAGCCGTAGGCAAATGAAAACCATTATCCTGATCCTCAAACGCGAATACCTGGTGCGCGTCAAGAAAAAGTCGTTCATCGTGATGACGATTTTGACTCCCGTCCTGATGTCGGCTATCTGGTTGTTGCCGGTTTACCTCGCCACCAAAAACACCGACCAGAAAAAAGTGCAGGTGATTGATGATAGCGATCGCTTTGGCAAGGTGTTTAAAACGACGGACGAGCTGGCGTTTTCTGTAACGAATCAGCTGATTGAAACAGCTAAGAAAAACTTTCAGAAAAGTGGCTACGACGTACTGGTGTATATTCCAGCCAACATCATGGACGACCCAAAGTCGCTGAAACTCTATGCCGAGAAGAATGTAAGTTTGGGCGTGCAGAGTGGTATTGAAGATGCGGTAGAGCAGGAGATTGAGAATCAGAAATTGATCGCTGCCGGTATCGACCGCAAAGTGTTGGAAAGCACCAAAGTGAAGGTCTCCGCCAATACCTATAACCTCAGCGACGAAGGCGAGAAAGACAGCAGTTCGGGGGCCGCCACGGTATTGGGGTATCTTTTTGCAGCCGCTATTTACTTCACCATTTTTCTGTACGGTGCCCAGGTGATGCGGGGTGTTCTGGAAGAGAAAACCAACCGCATTGTCGAGATTATTATTTCGTCGGTGAAACCGTTTCAACTGATGGCCGGTAAGATTCTGGGCGTTGGGCTGGTGGGCCTGACTCAGTTTCTGTTGTGGATTTTGCTCACTATTGGCCTGTCAACGGCTTTGTCGGCAGTGATGGGAGGGGAGAATCTGGCTCAGAAACGTATGGAACAAGCGGCAGTCGACAGGACGGCAACACCCGGTGCATCGAATGTGACACCCGTTTCGCCCGCCGAAGCGAAAGCAAAAAAGGCCAGCCAGGCCGATATGCTGACCAAAATCAAAAATGCGGTTGGCACCCTCGACTGGACGCTTTTGCTGATTTGTTTCGGGATTTATTTCGTGGGTGGATACCTGCTCTACAGTGCCCTGTTTGCTGCGGTTGGGGCCGCCGTCGACAATGAAACCGATGTGCAGCAGTTTATGCTCCCCATCACGATTCCGTTGATATTGGGCTTCATTATTGCTCAGTTCGTGGTGCGCGAACCCGACGGCCCAATTGCATTTTGGTTTTCGATGATTCCGTTTACCTCGCCTATCGTGATGATGGTTCGGGTACCGTTTGGCGTGCCTATCTGGGAGATAGCGTTATCGGTAGTGCTGCTCATCGGTGGTTTTATTGGCGTAGCCTGGATTGCGGCCCGTATCTACCGCGTTGGTATCCTGATGTATGGCAAAAAGCCAAGTTACGCCGAACTGGCTAAGTGGATTTTTTATAAAGCATAAGACTCAATAAGCATTCTTTTCAAGCGGGTTAAGGGCCAACATTGGTCTTTAACCCGCTTTCTGTTTTATGCTCGATGGTACACCCAACAGATGATTTTTAGTGAATATTGAGTGATAATATTTGCAGTGTATAACCATGGGACTTTTTGCAGTGGCTCTGTCGGATTATATCGTACAGGCTTGCCAGCTCAGTCGTTTCTCACGTCGGTTAGTAGCCGTTTACGCTGGTTCTGGGTTTGTCGGATTAGTCTATGCAAGCGTAAGTTTGGTGGTGAGACATCCCTACATTACCCAGGTTTTCATGGGAACAATTTCGATTGTGCTGATTTTCACGATTGTCCTGATCCCGATTTTATACTGGCAGGGCGTCCGTCTACGGGTATGGAATATGCTCTCGCTCTCGTTTGTGCTGCCCGCTTACGCTTACTTCTCCGGACGGAATGCCGGCTTACTCCCGGGAACCATTCAGGAAGAAATGCTTATAGCTGTTTTTCAACTGAGCTTTTTGGCAGAACCATCTGATGATGCCACAGCCCGACGCGCTGGCCGAACCCCAGACCGGCTTTATGGAGGGCCTGTTTACCTTGCTCGACCAGCACCTCGACGCGGCTGAATTTGATGTAGAAGCCTTAGCCAAAGAAACGGCCACTCGCCCTCGGCGGCAAAAGGAGCCGATATGCACCGCGATTAAGGCGCTGGCCTATTCCACAAACGGCGATCTAATAGCAAGTCCTGCTGGCCTAAGACCTGAATGTCGCTGAAAAATGGGTGCTTTGGATGCAATAGGATGTTATAGGAAATATCAAGAACAGCAGAAGGCACACCAAGCCCTAAGTCGACGGGTTGCTGAAGCCATTCCATAAAAACCCGTTGGGTAAGGGGCAGTGCCGTTGCGTCGGCCCACGCATCAGGCAACAAATCAGGATAAATCCACCGAATTTCCCCATCAGGAATCTGCAATGTAAACAACCGAAGGCGAGGCAATTGGTCATAATTCACACCCGGAAAGTGTACCAGTGTCTCTAAAAGAGCCAGTTCTGGAGAGGTAGCGGTGTACAGAATGCCCAGGCCAGGTGGATTCCAGCGACCACCGGCAATCTCAGCCCCGATTACCGATAACGGATCGTGCCAGTACGGTTCTTTCAGAATACGATATACCTTCACAAAGCCAGCAGAATACGATTTAGCTAAATACGCCAGCCTCAATCCGGGTAAAAACATGATCGACTAATTGGCAGCCGGTAATTGTATCAAGCAGCGACAAGGGCGTGGGGTACAACACCGGAGCGGTTTCGGCCACGTTATCAGCCAATAGCCGCTCTCGTCGGGCCTGCGCTGCGGGCAATAAATCGACAGGCCCTTGTCTGGTTCCCATTTCGGCCATTGGTTTGGGTATGTATTCCGTTGTGGGAGCGGCAAAACCAACCTCCGGCGTAGCCAGTTCGGCC
>JAJAYX010000889.1 GCA_026785985.1 Rudanella sp.
AAAATCAGATCCCAATCCTTGCCCCAAACCACGTTGCCACGTGAAAGGCGAAACCGTTTGAAATTGGCTAACCGACTGTATTTGTTGTACTGAGGGTGAGGGTGGTTTTCCAGAAACGGCCCAAAATCATAACTCTCTCCACCGCGTCAACCGTAGTGCTTACGCCAACACATTCATTTCCTCCAAAACTGCCCAAACAGTCAGCACGCTGCAAACCCGCACGTCTTTTCGGAGCCAGTAGCCATCCGCTTCGGGCGTGACCACAAGCGTTTGGTCAACCGATAAATCCATGATGGCCTGGGTATTGCCGCGTGTCAGCGAGGGGGCGTTGGAATAGCGGATTTCAAGGGCAACAACGGGTTTACCGCCTTTCACGAGCAACAGATCCAACTCGGCCCCGTTTTGGGTGCGGTAGTAGAAAGGCGTTACGTCGGTCGCCAGCCGCGAGATGACCTGTTGCACAACGTATCCCTCCCACGAACCACCCAGTAACAAGCTGCCAGCCAATGCGTTTAACGTGTCGATGCCCGTTAGTCGGTGTATCAGGCCGCTATCCCGCACGTACACCTTGGGGGCCTTAACCAACCGTTTACCAATGTTGACAAAATAGGGTGGCAGTCGGCGAATCAGGTAGGCGTTTTCCAGGAAACTGACATAGAACTGCACCGTCGAAACCGACAGGTCTAACGAGCGGGCTAAATCGCTGTAGTTGAGTTGACCGCCCTGAATACCTGCCAGCATGGTTAACAGCTTGCGGATAGTGCCGGGAGGAGCGGACAGTCCGAGGTCGGGCAGGTCGCGTTGCACGTAGGTTTGAATAAAACTATCCATCCACAACCGCCAGATCATATCGTCGGGTGCCAGCAAGGCATCGGGAAAACCACCTCTCAACCAATGTTCCCGGTATGTATAGTGCGGTTGTATCTCGAGCAGATGCAACGGACTGAGTTCCAGATAAATGATCCGTCCGGCTAATGTCTCCGACGAATTTTTTAGCAAATCGGGCGAGGCCGACCCCAACAGCACAAACCGGCCCGGTATGCGGTATTGGTCAATCAATGACCGCAGGAGCGGAAACAACTCGGGCATTCGCTGAATCTCATCCAGCACGACAAGGCTATCCTGATTAGCTTGAAAAAACAAATCGGGTTGTTCGAGCTTGCGCTGATCCGCAAAATATTCCAGGTCGAGATAGACAACCGGCTTGCTATAAGCGTTCAGGAGCGTTTTGACCAGAGTTGTTTTACCAACCTGCCGAGGTCCGAGCAACGCAACTGCCGGAAAGTAGGACAAACTTGTTTTCAGAAGAGGTTGAACAGCGCGAGGAAACATTAATCAAGTAAATTTTCGATAAAGATATAAATTTACTTGATTAATCGATGCTAAACCAACGCCCTCAACTCCTCCACAACCCCTTTCACAGCGTCAACCGTAGCGGCAATGTCGGCTTCGGTGGTGAACCGGCCCAGGCTGAAACGCAGGCACGAGAAGGCTTCTGTTTCGGTCAGGCCCATTGCCAGCAGCACGTGCGAGGGGTCGATGCTGGCGGCTGTGCAGGCCGAGCCGTTCGAGACGGCGATGCCTTCCAGACCCATAATCAGCGCGTCGGAATCGCAGTTTTCAAACGCAATGTTGGTCACGTTGTACAGTCGGTGTTCGCACGACCCGTCTCCACGGGGTCCATTCACGCGGGTGCCGGGGATGGTCAGCAGGGCGGTTTCTAATTGATTGCGCAATTGGCCGATGCGTTGGCGGCCCGTCGGCACGGTGTTGGGTACGCATTCGTGGTTAGCCAATGATGCCGCTTTGCCCATGCCAACAATGCCCGGCACATTCAGGGTGCCACTCCGAAGGCCGCGCTCGTGGCCCCCGCCGTGCAATACGGCTTCGAGCTTCACCCGCTGCCCGGCCCCGTTCCGGCGTTGACGAATGAACAGGCCACCCACACCCTTGGGGCCGTAGAATTTGTGGGCCGAAAAAGCCAGCAAATCCACTATTGCAGCATCCACGTCGATGGGGAGTTTACCCACGGCCTGGGTTGCATCGGTCATCATGATGGCACCGGCAGCATGGGCGAGTTCGGCAATAGCTCGGATGGGTTGAATCACACCCGTTTCATTGTTCACCCACATCACCGACACCAGCAGGGTATCGGGGCGAATGGCGGCTTTCACCACGTTCAGATCCAGCAACCCCGCGCCGACGCTTCGGTCGGGTTGCACGGGTAAATACGTAACCTCATAGCCCCGCGTTTCGAGGTACTGGCAGACATCCAACACGGCTTTGTGTTCCGTCTGAACCGTGACGATGTGTTTCCGGGTACTGTCTGATTTCTCAGCAACGCCTTTGATAGCCAAATTGATAGCCTCGGTTGCGCCAGACGTGAAGACCAACTCGTGGGGTTCACAACGCAGTAAATCGGATAATTGTTGCCGGGCGGTTTTCACGGCTTCGTGCGCCGATATACCAAAGGGGTGCGTACTGGCCGCATTGGCAAAGTTATCGGTCAGGAACGGCATCATCGTTTCCAACACACGCGGGTCGATTCGGGTGGTGGCGTTGTTGTCGAGGTAAATCATACGTGAAGATAGCACGTAGAGACGCAAAATATTGCGTCTCCTGACCGGATGGCAAAAGAGACGCAATATTTTGCGTCTCCTGACCGGATGGCAATGG
>JAJAYX010000890.1 GCA_026785985.1 Rudanella sp.
ATCCAAGACCATGGCACAGCTTCAGCACATAGTCGTGCATGGTTTCCAGCAGCTTCTTGCCTGCGTCGCCGGTTGTTTGCATGTCGGCGGCATAGCGGAGGTGATGCGGGTTGCGCGGCTCGTAGGGCATAATCCGAACGTCCTTACCACCAATGCAGTAGCACCGGAAATAATCGGTGAAGTCGATGGCTTCCTGATAAAGCATCACCAATTGGCCCGTCTCGTCATACGACCGGAACATTTGCTCCGGGTTATCAACTTTATAAACGCTTTTCCAGCCACCGCCCGCGTGGGGTTTCATGAAAGCCGGGAAGCCGATATGCGCGAAAATACCGTCCCAATCCATGTGGCCGAGGTTCCGAAACGAGTTATGGTTCGTATCATCGGGCCGATCTTTGGAAGGCAGCAAAATGGTTTTCGGCACGGGAACCCCCAACTGAACAGCTAGTGCATTATTGAAAAATTTCTCGTCGGCGGCCCACCAGAAGGGATTGTTTACCACGGCGGTGCCGGTGAGGGCTGCGTTTTTCAGAAAGGCTTTGTAGAACGGCACATCCTGTGAAATGCGGTCGATGATGACAGCGTAATCTGTCGGGACGCTTTGCTCGACGCGGTCGATGTTGACAAATTCGGCTTTGAAATCGCTTTGTTTCTCGTTGACCCGGTCTACAAAGGCTTGCGGGAATGTGTTTTCCTGACCGAACAAGATGCCGATCTTGGTTAAGTTACTCATAGAGAGCGTATTATAGGATTGAACGGGTGAGGCAGCCTGCTTAAGATCTGTTATGAACCACCGCCTTTTTGGGCAAAGCTACACGGTTTGGAGGAAATGCAAAAAGTCCCTGACTTAGCGGGACTTGATTCGTTGGGATTCCGTCCTCAATTTGCCAGAAACCGACGATCTGACAGAAAATCATAATCTGTCAGCGTTCGCAGAAAGGCGATGAGGTCGCTTTGATCCTGTTTGGAGAAGTTCAGGCTCGTTTTCAGAGCCGGGTCGAGGGTAGGCGGTAGCATAGTGGTTTAGCACCTGTTCGAGGCCGGGGCCTTCCATTAACAATGGGTCTGATGGGAAGCACTTTTACAAACGTATTCGACGCAATCTTTGGCCGAAATGCGTTAGTTTTGAACCATTACAGCGATTCAAACAATGTTACAATCATTAGAAATTCACAACTACCGTAACCTCCGTCATCTCACTATTGAGCGGTTGGGGCGGGTTAATTTGTTATTAGGTAAAAACAACACTGGAAAAACGTCGGTGCTGGAAGCGATTGCAATACATGTTAATCGTGGAAGTGTCGCCCACCTACTACAATTGCTTAGTGAGCGAGGTGAGAACTATATACAGCGTGAATTTCAGGGAATCAATGAGATCAATGACATAATTAGAACGTTGTCCGCCCTTTTTATAGACCGCCCTCCTGTTCCGTTTTATAAGTTGATAAGCATTGGAGATCCATTATCATACCTCACAGAACTGGCTTTTGTGTGGTACTCTGACAGCAACGGTCAATCAGGAAATGAGCGACATATTTATGCGCCTGGTGAACCGGTTGATAGCGGTGCTACAGTAGGTTTTAGAGTTAAATCAATTGGTAGTTTCTTCTGTCCTATTCAAGCGGTAGCCAATTTTGCCCGAGGCCAGAAACCTTTGAGCGTTTTTCTTGGAGATGACTCGATCCCTGCCTGTCAGTTCATCAGAACTCAACATATTGACCGCGACAGCAATGGTTTGCTTTGGGACAAAATTGCCTTGACAGAAAGTGAAGATGAAGTTGTCAATGCGCTAAAAATTATTGAGCCTGACATTGATCGCATTACATTTCGGAATGAGCGTGAACGCGAGCGAGTAGCTGTTGTCAAGTTGAAGTCATCGAACGACGTGGTTCCTCTCAGCTCAATGGGCGATGGAATCAATCGCATCCTCACAATCATCCTGGCTATGGTCAACTGTGAAAACGGCTATCTGTTAATTGACGAGTTCGAGAATGACCTTCACTATTCTGTTCAGGAGCAACTCTGGGAAGTTGTTTTTACGGTAGCCGAACGGTTAAACATTCAGGTGTTTGCCACTACGCACAGTTACGACTGCATTGATGCTTTTTCTACAGTATTGAATAGTGGTCGTCACGCCAAAGAGTCAGGTTGTATGATTCGTCTCGACAACTACGAGGGTACTATTGAGGCAACGTTGTATGATGCCGATGAAATTGAAACCACAACCCGTGTACACGTTGACCCCCGATGACTAACAAGTACAAAAAATTCCCTAAAAAACTATTAGTTGAGGGTAAAGATGATCTATATGTCATAGCTGGCGTTCGCGATGGGTACAAACTACCGGCTAACTTTGAAATAATTGACTGCGAAGGAGTTGAAAACATTTCCGACAACCTTTTGGCATATATCAAAAGCAGACAGGAAGTGATCGGGGTGGTCGTTGACGCTGATGCAGACACAAGCAATATTGAAGACTCGTTAAAGGCGAGATGGGATAGCTTACGGGATGTTTTGGCTAATGCAGGATATCAAATGCCTAAGATTCCTAATGTCAATGGAACAATCATTGAGGGGAATGATAGAAATCCCAGAATCGGCATTTGGTTGATGCCCGATAATGTTCAGCAACCGGGAATGCTTGAAGACTTTGCCACTACTTTGATTCCCCTTAACGACCTTCTAAAGCCTGTTGCCGAACAAGTTTTGGCCCAAATTGGCGCGATGAGAAGTACGGCCACTGAACAATCACCGTGGTTCAAGCCGATTCACCATTCCAAAGCCCTCATTCACACGTGGCTGGCGTGGCAAGAATCGCCCGGTACTCCGATGGGGTTAGCCATTACCAAAACCTACCTGGATCATAATACAGAACTCTGTCGACGCTTCGCCGATTGGCTACAAAGACTTTTCAACTAAATCTCCATCAATTTGCCGGGAACCGCTGGTCTCCCAGAAAATTGTAATCTGTCAGCGTTCGCAGAAAGGCGATGAGGTCGTTCTGGTCTTGTTTGGTGAGGTTCAGGCTCGTTTTCATAATCGGTTGACTGACCGTACAGGTCATTA
>JAJAYX010000891.1 GCA_026785985.1 Rudanella sp.
AGGTACCTGCACAAATGTATAATCGTTTGACAGAACCTGCGACCGCCCAATATCATACAAGTTGGTGTTAATTAGAGGGTCGGAGGCACTGGGAGAGCCAGGTTTGCCAGGCGTAACACTGAGCGAAGCATTCGATAGAAAGCTGTTTTGCTTGTCGGAAATCCGGCTATTATTGAGCGCATCAGCATATAAATTCGACAAACGATTGCTGGGAAACAAAGAAGATACAATAGTTTGCACCGGGCTGTTCACCGTGGAACGGGCTTCGAGATACCCCACGCCTGTTTCGACCGACCACCGACTGCTTAGCTGAATGCCACCTGAAAGTTGATAGGCCATCGACAAATCAGCCTGACTTTTGAGGGTGGGGTTAGCAGTGCTGTTCTGCGCAAAGGCATTGCTATACATTACCGTTGCTTGTTGCAAGCTAACAAGTGGGTTGTATGATGATGGCATTACACTGACCGAGGCCCAGTGTTCTGACCCGGCTTTTTGAGCGCTAAGTTCGGCTGGAGCAATGGGTGTTTCTGTTGGTCGGAACCAGACAATCCGCTGGGTGCCATGCATAGCTGGAAGCTGGACTGGCCGGGTGGCCAGATTGGCCATTGTCATTTCTGCCGAAGCATTTGCTGTGGCTATATCCGATGACACAATCTCAGGAATCTGCCCATCAATTGATGGCTGTCCAGATACTGTTTTAGGCGTTACCGATTGGCTAGAGGAGACTCCTGTAATCGCTTCGCCCGAAACAGGTTTCGTGTTCTGGGCTGGTTTGTCGTCGATATATTGATTCGATGAATTCATTGGTGGCTCAGGCTGCAAAACAGATGCCACTTTAGGCTGAGAGGTTAACTCTGGTCGTGCTAATGAAAGTTGTTCGCGATTAGCGGCACCGGATTGTCGAACTGCGGACCCATTCGCTGCCAGGCGCTCTGAAGTTCTTGCTGTTGATTTTGACGGCTCGATCGGCCTATGCTGAGCTAGCTGGTCTGTGTTTTCAGGGGTAATTGCCTGAGAGGCTTTAGTGGGCTTACGGCTCAATGCGTTAGACTCGTTTGTCTGGTTTCTGGCTACGTCACTGTTGATTTCAGAAGAGGTCTGCTTGCTGGCCATCGGCGTAACCTGACTCACAGGGTTAGCAGCGGGGATATTCAGACTCCACCAACCCAATAACAACAGCGCCACGGCGGCAGCCGCACCCCACGCCCAGGCAAACAGGCGACCCCAGAACGGCACGATAATCACGCGGTCGTCCTGTTCGTGGTCTAAATCCCGCTCAATGGCATCCCAAACGCGGGGTGGGGGCGTTTCGGTGGCTTCATCGAAAAGACGTTGCCAGTTGGGGTTGCCCTGTCCGCCCGGTGTTGGATTGATATGTTTGTTAAACTCACTCATGTCATCGTTGTTGTTCTGCTGAATGGTGTTCTGGTGAGTGACCATCCAGTTGTAATTTGTGTTGTAGCAGAACGCGTGCTCTGGAATACTGCGATTTTGAAGTTCCTTCCGAAATACTCAGCATCTCGCCAATTTCGGGGTGGCTATACCCCTCTATGGCTAACAGGTAAAACACGGCCCGGCATCCTGATGGCAGTTCCTGAATCAGGGCCAGCAGATACTGGTAGTTGAGGGTCGGAAGGCTTAGGTCGTCCTGCGATAAAAGCGGTGCCATCTCGTCGATGTCAGCCGCCTGATCCCAGGGCTGTTGGGTGCGGATATATTTGAGTGCCGTGTTGATCACAATTCGCTTAAGCCATGCTTCGAGCGGGCAGTCGAACCGAAACTGATCGAGGTGCCGGTAGATTTTTACGAAGGCATCCTGCAACACATCTTCGGCACCGTTTGGGTCTTTGGTATAACGCTTACTAACGACAAAGAGCTTCCCGGCAAACCGCTCGTAGAGCTGTCGCTGCATGGCGCGGTCCTGTTTTCGGCACCCTTCTACCAGTTCATAATCACTCAGCATATCAACGTTGACGAAGTATAGACCCAACTAAAGGTCGAAGGGTTGGAATGGATAGAAAAAAAACTGTGTTAATGGTCGTGATAATGTTTCGCCAAACAGCTTTCATAGTGTATGAACCGGAAAACATTTCTTGAAAAAGCCTTATTAATCACTGGTGTAGCCACGCTATCACCCCAATCAGGCAAATCGTTTGGCCTAGACAAGTTACAAAGAAAGCAAAACTTTCCTATTGGTGCTTGCGATTGGTCTATAAATGGGCAGGCTTCGCTCAAGGCATTTGATACGGCCAAACAAATTGGACTTGACGGAATTCAGGTCAGCTTAAACTCGTTAAAAGATGAGGATCACCATCGCGATACGGGTATCCAGCAGCAATATAAAGATGCTGCCAAACGTACTGGCGTTGCTGTTAGTGGCCTGGCTTTGGGTATTCTGAACGAGATTCCCTATAAATCGGAAGCCCGGACGGAGCAATGGGTTCAGGACAGTGTAGATGTGGCAAAAGCGTTGGGGGTGAAAGCGATTTTACTCGCCTTTTTTGGTAAGAACGATCTCAAAAATGACCCAATAGGCACTCAGGTTGTTATCGAACGCCTGAAGGCCGTTGCCCCCAAAGCTGAAAAATCCGGTGTCACGCTGGGTATCGAATCGTGGTTGTCGGCTTCCGAACATATGGCTATTATCGACGCCGTCGGTTCGCCCGCCGTGAAGGTCTATTATGATGTTTGCAATTCGAGCGTGATGGGGTACGACATTTTTCAGGAAATGCGCGACCTGGGTAAAAAGCAGATCTGTGAAGTACACATCAAAGAAAATGGTTTCCTGATTGGGCAGGGCAAGGTGGATATGAAACGGGTTCGGCAAACGTTGGACGAGATTGGGTATCGGGGCTGGCTGCAATTGGAAGGAGCCGTTCCGAAGGATAAATCAATGATGGATAGTTACCTGGAAAATATTAAAGCTGCCCGGCAGCTATTTAGCTGATATGAAAACCTCCCTTCTACCACTCTCGCTTCTACTGCTGCTGAGTGCAGGCACTGTTCGCGACGATGATACGGGCAAACTCTACCTGCCCGACGACCTTGAAGCTACGCTTTGGGCCGAGTCGCCCATGCTGTTCAATCCGACCAGCATCGACATCGATGCTCAGGGGCGCGTCTACGTCGCCGAAGGCGTAAACTACCGCGGTAAAGCCGGACGGCGCAAAGAAGGTGATCGCATCGTCGTGCTGGAGGACACCACCGGTGCGGGCAAAGCGGACAAGGTCACGGTGTTCCTCCAACGCCCGAG